>JAKFUN010000192.1 GCA_021732675.1 Phycisphaerales bacterium | reverse complement strand
AACCTGCGGGACAAAGGGGTCGCGGGGCTGGGCGGGCAGACGATTCAGGGGAGCTGGCGCGAGAGCTACCAGTCGATCGGATCGGACGCGGCCCAGGCCAAGTCGCTGGCGGAAGCCGCCGGGGTCGTGAAGGACAATCTCGAGTCGCAACGCTCGTCAGTCAGCGGGGTGTCGCTCGATGAAGAATCGATCAACCTGCTGGCGTTTCAGTCCCAGTATTCCGCGGCGGCCAAGCTGATCTCGGTGGCCGACCAGCTCACCCAAACGCTCATCAACTTGGTCTAACCCGGGCGAGAATCCCCATGTCATCGATCCCCTCCAACCTCTCGCGTGTGCCCAACCTGCTGGTGAGCCGGCTGGGCCTTTCGGGCATCAGCCGCACATCGACGGACATCTTGCGGGTCAGCCAGCAGCTCACCAGCGGGCTGGAGTTTCAGCGCCCCAGCGAAGACACGGTGCGGGCGACGACGATCGGGGTGTTGGATGATCGCCTGGAGCGCTCGACGCAGATCAAGCGCAACCTCAGCCAGGCGAGCGGGTCGCTGGGGCTGCTCGATACCATTTTTAATGAGGCCACCAACAGCGCCAACCAGGCCCGTTCGATCGCCAGCCAGCAGTCTGGCACGGGAAGCTCCACCACCGAGCGCAGCGCCCAGGCGAGTGTGGTGGATCAGGTGCTCGCGGGGCTCTTCAGCTCTGGGAACACCAAGAACCTGACGGGCTATCTCCTGGGCGGGTCGCAGACCTCTTCGCCGCCGTTTCAGGAGTTTCCCAGTGGCTATCGCTACACCGGCTTCGGCTCGGGGATTTTGACCGATCTGGGCCAGTCGTCAACGGTGCCGGTGACGCTGGGCCCGGGCAACCCGCTGGCCAAGACGGCCACTCAGAGTGCGGGAAATGTCGACTACAACCCGGTGCTGACGCCGGAGACTCGGTTGGCGGATCTTTCAGGCAGCCGCGGGTTGGGGGTGGCCAAGGGAACAGTTCAGTTCTCCGTCAATGGCGGCTCTCCCGTCAGCGTGGACCTTTCCGGGGCCGACACGGTCGAGGATGTCACGACCAGGCTCACCAACGCCCTGCGCGACTACGAAACGACCTCCGGCACCACAGTGCTCGGGCCCGCCGGGGTCGGGGTCTCGGGGGGAGCGATCTCCATCGACGTCGCCGGCGGGACTCCCGCCCCCACCATTCGCTTCAATGACACCTTTGGCGGCACCAGCGCCCAGGACCTTGGCCTTTCCAGCGCGACCCCCTTTGACTTTTCCAGCACCTCCGCCCTGGGCGCGGACACCAACCCCAAGCTCACCCCACGCACCCCGATCAGCGCTCTCTCGGGAATCACCGGGGCCTTGGGGCAGCTCAAAGTCAACAACGGCGGGCGGACCACGTTGGTAGACCTCTCCGGGGCCCAAACCGTGGGCGAAGTGCTGAGCAAGCTCTCCGACGAGAACCTGGGCATCCGTGCCGACATCAACAGCGCGGGGACTGGGCTGGATATCACCAACCAGGTCGCCGGCGGACGGGGCGGGGCGCTGTCGATTGAGGAAGTCTCGACGGGCAACCAGACGGCCACTCGTCTGGGGATCCGGACGTTTGACTCCGGCACTCGCACGGCGGACCTGAACTTCGGCAAGGGGGTTCAGATTGTGGACGGGAAGGTTGATCCGGTCACTGGCAACCCCAACCCGTCGCTCAATGTGGACTTCAAGATCACGTTGGGGGACCCGGCCCAAACCACCATCACGGTAGACCTACGCCCGCAGGATCTGACCAATGTGCAGACCGTGCTCGACCGGATCAACAGCGAGGCTCAGAGCCAGTTGGCCGCGGCTGGGCTGCCGTCAACGGCGTTCAGCGCCGGGCTGAGCACCAGCACCAACGGAATCGTGCTCCGACAGGATTCGACGTACACCAACGCTCTGAAGGTAAGCGCGGAGAACAACTCACCCGCGGCAGAGCAGTTGGGGCTGTTGAACGGCACGTTTGACACCACGAGCGCAAGTTTGGTGGGCCAAGACCGGGCGAAAGTGCGCGTCGACTCGCTGTTCAGCGATCTGATCGACCTTCGCGACGGGCTTCGTCGCGACGACGTGAATGGCATCTCGCTTGCTTACAGCTCTCTGGGAATAAGTCTGGATCAGCTCTCGGAGACGCGGGGCTTGGTCGGGGCGTACAGCCGGCGGGTGGACGAAGCAACTTCACGGGAGACGGATCGAGTGACGCTGGACACGCAATCCAAGAGCACGCTTCAGGACACGGACTACACGTCGGCTTCGGCACGCTATTCGCTGTTGCAAACCCAGTTAGAGGCAAGCCTGAAGGTCACGGCAGCGTCGCAGAGGCAATCGCTGCTGGATTACATCTGATCCCGTTCCGGTCGGCGAGAGCTGCCCGGGCAGATTGTTTGAAAGGTCGCCCTCCCCCACCTCGGCCCGGGGGAACTGGGCGGAAAACTCGGATTTGGGCCGACTCAGCGGAGCTGACGCCATGGAGGTTCGGACTACTCGCTTCGGAATTCTTGACATCGCGGAGGATCGCGTGATCGAGTTCCCCAAGGGGCTTCTCGGTTTCTCGCAGCACACGCGCTACTGCCTGCTGGAGCCGGGGGACGACGCCTGCTTCTTCTGGCTCCAGAGCATGGACGAGCCGAGCCTGGCGTTTGTCGTCACCGACCCCAGCCTGTTCGTGCCCGAGTTCTCTGTGCCGGTTCGCCCGGAGCAGATGATGGAACTCAAGTTGAACAAGCTGGAAGACGCTCAGGTCTTCGTGATTGTGAACAAGGTGGAACAGACGTTGACCGGCAACCTGCAAGGGCCGCTGGTCATCAACACAGTGACTCGCGCGGGCGAGCAGATGGTCTTGGCGGAGAAGCGTTGGACGACGCGTCATCCACTGGTGAAGGTGACGGCGGCGGAAGAACGCCGCGCGGCCTCGGCCTGACGCCGGACCATGAACGACCAAACGTCCAACTTTGAGAGATTCGCCCGCGGGCTGCCCTGTCAGCCTGCGATGGAGCCTCACCTCAATAGGGTGTGGCTCCCGGATACGGGGCACGGAGGCCCCGGTGCGGGGAGCAAGGAGCTAACGAATGCTGGTGCTTTCCCGGCAGCGCGACGAGACGATCATGATCGGGGACGAGATCGAAATCACCGTGGTGGACATCCGCGGGGACAAGGTCCGGCTCGGAATCACGGCGCCCACGCGCATTGCCGTTCATCGCAAAGAAGTGTACGAAGCCATCAAGAAAGAAAACGAGCAAGCGGCGAAGATCGCCGGGCCCGACCTCTCGGTTCTGGGGGGAATCGCCCCCGGCCCGGTGCGGACCCAGATCCGCGCCAGTCGGCTTGCCTCAACAGCCGCCCCGATCGGGCGGGACGCTCAGGTGGACGCGGTTCGAAGCGCCACCAACGGGGCCCGGACGGTCCGGCCCGGTGCGGGGAACGCGGCCAAACTCGCTTGAAGATCAGGACAGGCCCCGGAGTCGGGGCGGGCTGGAAGTTAGTAGACCTAGGCGGGGTGGGATCACACCCGCAGCACCAGTGCTCGAAGCACTGAGCCTCAATCACGGAGGATTGCCATGGCTCGGATCAACACCAACGTCGCAAGCGTCATCGCTCAGGCGAACCTGAGCAAGTCCCAGTCGGATCTCCAGCTACACCTGGAACGGCTGTCGACTGGCCTGAAGATCAATCGCGGGTCAGACGACCCCGCGGGGCTGATCATCTCGGAGCGGATTCGCTCGGACATCGAGGGGATCAACCAGGGCATCGCCAACTCGAGCCGCGCTTCGTCGGTCATCTCGACCACCGAGTCGTCGCTGTCTGAAGTCAACGATCTGCTCAACTCGATCCGCTCGCTGATTGTCCAGTCGGCCAGCACCGGGGCCACCTCGGACGCGGAACGGGCGGCCAACCAGCTCCAGATCGACTCGGCGATCGACAGCATCACGCGCATCTCCAACACCGCGACCTTCGGCGGGCTCAAGCTCCTCAACGGCTCGCTGGACTACAACGTCTCGGGGATCGATTCCTCCGAGATCACCAACGCCCGGGTCAACAACGCCAGCTTCGTCAGCGCCAGCAAGCTGCAGGTCAACATCGACATCATCGCCTCGGCCCAGGTCGGCGCCCTTTACTTCCAGGGGAGCACCTCGCCCCCGGGGATCACGCAGTCGGCCCTCACCCTCGAAGTCAAGGGGCTGGACGGGGTTGAAACGATCCAGATCAGCTCGGGGCAGTCACTCAACGCGATTGTGCAGGGCGTGAACAACACCACCTCGCTCACCGGGGTGCGGGCCAAGCTGGTGAACAATAACGTCAACTCCGGCATCGTCTTTGAATCCACCGGCTATGGGAGCAAGTCGTTCGTCTCCGTGAAACGCCTGGGTGGGCCCCCGGCCGCGACGGACTCCTTCAAGACGTACAAGTTCGCCAACGATGCCGCGGTCCCCAGTGGGTCACCCTTCGCGTGGGCGAGCTATGTCTCCTCTGGGAGGCTGGTCTCGGGCGATCGCGACGAGGGCAAGGACGTCTCGGCCCTGGTCAACGGCAACCTGGCGACCGGCGATGGACTCAACGTCACGACCAACAGCCCCTCGCTGGGCCTGAACCTGACATTATCTGCGGCGACCGCCACAGATCCGACCTCGACCCCCACCAGCTTCTTCATCACCGGCGGGGGTGCCCTCTTCCAACTCGGGCCCGACGTCAACGCCCTGCAGCAGTCCACCATCGGCATCCAGTCGGTCGCGGCTTCTCAGCTTGGGGGCACCTTCAACGGCAGCACGGTCGAGTACCTCAACAGCCTCAAGAGCGGGCAGTCCAACAGCGTCGCTTCCAGCGTCAAGAACAGCAACTTCAAGCCCGCCAGCGACATCCTGGCGACCGCCATCGACCAGATCACACTGCTTCGCGGGCGACTGGGCGCGTTCGAGAAGAACGTCTTGCAGACCAATACCAGGTCCCTCCAATCGCAGTTCGAGAACCTGACGGCGAGCAACTCTGCGATCCGTGATGCCGACTTCGCCGCCGAATCCAGCGCCCTTACCCGCGCCCAGATCCTCTCCTCAGCGGGTACCTCGACGCTGGCCCTGGCCAACCAGCAGAGCCAGCAGGTCTTGCAGCTCTTGGGCTAACCGAAGCGCAAGATCCGCCGATTCGGACGGCTGAAAGTTCCAGATAACCACCGACCCCGGGGACCCTGTCCTCGGGGTTGTTCGTTTTGTGCGCTCCAGACCCCCCCATTGAGGCGTGGGATCGGAGGAAAAAGCCGGTTCTCGGCGGACTCTCGCTTAACCGCCACCTTTTTGGGTCCGATGCCCCTTGACGTCGCGTGCTCCTCACAGGAAGCAAGGCGGCGGAGGGCGGGACGGATCCCGACCTCTCGGAGCCCGGGCCGTGTGGCGCCTGGCTCAGTGTCGGGGGGCGTGGCCTCGATCGGAGCGGGTTTTACCCAGCCGGGCCAAGGGCTCGAATCAGCACGGAGGTTTTTTCAATGGGTCGGATCAATACGAACGTTCAGTCTCTCATCGGTCAGCGCGTCTTGGGCCGCAACAACGCGAGCCTCAACACCTCGCTGGAACGCCTGAGCACGGGCATCAAGATCAATCGCGGCAAGGACGATCCCGCCGGCCTGATCGCCAGCGAGAACCTCGGCAGCGAGCAGAAGGCCCTCAACCAGGCCATCTCCAACGCCGATCGCGCCGACCAGGTCGCGAACATCGCCGAGGGCGGGCTGCAGGAAGTCTCCAACCTTCTCACCGAGCTGCAGGGCCTGACCACCGCGTCGGCCAGCAAGTCCGGTCTGTCGAAGGAAGAAAAAAACGCGAACCAGCTCCAGGTCGACTCGATCCTCCAGACCATCGATCGCGTCAGCTCCGCCACCAACTTCCAGGGCATCAAGCTCCTCAACGGCAACTTTGACTTCAAGGTCTCGGGCGTCGCCACCGGCGTCTCGGACTTCCGCGTCAACGCCGCCAAGTACTCCGGCAAGAGCCTGTCGGTCGACGTGCAGGTGACGGCCTCGGCCCAGCAGGGCGGGTTGTTCCTCTCTGCGGGCGGGAGCAGCATCAACACCAACACCGGCAGCTCGCTGACGCTTGAGATCGGCGGGAGCCAGGGCAGCCGCGAGCTGTCTTTCAGCTCCGGCACCAGCCTGAACAAGATTCGCGACGCCATCAACTCGTTCACCGACGTGACGGGCGTGCAGGCGGTCGTGTCGGGCACGGGCATCGTCCTGAAGAGCTCGGACTTCGGCTCGGACCAGTTCGTCTCGGTCAAGGTCGTCAACGCCGCGGGCATCAACAGCACCACCAACGGCGACGCGGGCACCCCGACCCGCGGGATCTATAACCGCAACGCCAGCGCCTTCAACAGCAACAACACCACGCTGACCTCGACCTTCACCAATGCCAGCAACGCCGTCATCGACTATGGCCAGGACATCAAGGCCAGCGTCAACGGCCTGCAGGCAACCGCGAACGGCAAGACCCTCCGCGCCAACAGCGACTTCCTCGATGTCGAAGTCACTCTCAACACCGCCACCAGCCAGCAGCTCGGCCAGGTCGGCTCCAGCTCGGCCTTCACCATCACCGGCGGCGGTGCCGAGTTCCAGCTCGCTTCCAAGGTCGACATCGCCGGCAAGGTCTCCCTGGGTATTCAGGACGTCGCGACCCGCAAGCTGGGCAACAGCAGCCTGGGCTACTTGAGCCAGCTCGCCAGCGGCAACACCAACAACGTCGTCTCGGGCGACACCAACGGTGCCCAGAAGATCGTTACCGAAGCCATTCGCCAGGTCTCCTCGCTGCGTGGCCGAATCGGTGCCTTCCAGAAGAACACCGTCGGTGCGACCATCCGCAGCCTGGGCGTCAGCCTTGAGAACACCGCGGCTGCCCAGAGCTCGATCCGCGATGCGGACTTCGCTGCCGAAACCGCGAACCTCACCCGTTCGCAGATCCTGGTCTCGGCCTCGACCCAGGTTCTCCAGCTCGCCAACCAGGCCCCGCAGTCGGCCCTTCAGCTCCTCGGCTAAACCAGCCGGCGAGGCAAACCTCTAACTTAAGCGGCCCCGGCGTCCGATCGCCGGGGCCTTTTCTTTTTTGCCCGCCGCGTTGGCCGATAATGAGGCACCCATGGGCGGCCCGATCCCCAAACCCC
>JAKFUN010000177.1 GCA_021732675.1 Phycisphaerales bacterium | reverse complement strand
CTGTCGATCCGGTGGTTGCGGGTTCGAGTCCCGTCCGCCTCGTTAGAAAGCCCTCCTGGTTCGGAGGGCTTTTTTTAATTAACCTCGTGAATGCTGGCCGCGGCTTCGATCGGAATCGGTGCCGTCGAGCGGCAGCCAGGATTCTCGGGGCGTCCTTCGCGTTGGTCTGGTGCAGCAGCCAAGAGGAAGTGACGTCGCTCTCGTTCAGGCTACCGATTCGGAATCGGCCGGGAGTGTGCGCGGAATTGATGAAGAAGGTGATGGAGAGACGGGAGGTCTCAAGAGTTTGCGCGGGCCGGCGGGCTCGGCATGGCTCCCGGGCTTCAAACCGAGTGATCGCGAGGCGGTGTCGGCGCGCGGCAAGACTGAACACGAGGTGAGCCCGCCCGGCCGCTGGGTTTAGAACATCGCCGGTTTGCGCTACCAAGAGGCACGGCCAGCGGCTTTGTGTTGGCTGGTTCCTGAACGGCTTGTTGTTCCACTTTGGGAGCATGCCGTTCGGAACGGGCGAAGTGGGGCGAGCCGGAGCTGCTGGGGGCGGCGGAGGTTCCCGCGAAGGCGAGCGATCGGTGATGGCCAAACTGCGGTCGCTGATCCCCGAACGAGGTCGGCGTGACTACTTCACCAGGGCCCGCCACTTGGACTGCTGTGCGTCGTGTCCCTTCCCGGGGTCTGCCTTCTCCCACTCGCCATAGAGATCAGCCAGCGACCTGGTTGCGTCCGCGGCTCCTTTGGAGGTAGGACCCCGGGACCTGAGGTACACCTCGCGGGCCTCCAGCAGCTTGGCCTCGGCGGGGGCAAACTCCATGAGCCCGGCCTTCGCCTGGCCGAGATACAGCAGGGCCTGAGCGAGCACGGAGTCCGAGATCTGCGCGGCCCGCAGGTCGGCCTCGTACTTGGTGAGCAGGATGGCTGCGGGCTCGAACTTTCCTTCGCCCACGAGCATCCTGCCCAGCCCCGAGCTCGCGGCATTGGTGTAGGGGTGAGCGGGCCCCAGCACGCGTGCGCAGCGTTCGATCGCCTCGCGATACAGCACTTCCGCTTCGTCGAACTTCTTCTGATCGTCGAGCGTCGTCGCCATGTTGATGAGAAAGGTCAAGCGGTCCGGGTGGTCCTCGCCCAGTACCTTGGCGCTGATCTCATAGGCCTTTCGGAGCATGACCTCCGCGTCGGCCAGTTTGTTCTCGCGCCGGTAGACGTAGCTCATGACGTTGTAGGAGATCAGCGTCTCGGGATTGGACTCACCGAGAATGCGGACGCGTCCTTCGAGCGCTTCGCGGCAGGCCGCCTCGGCTTCCTCGAACTTCCCCGCATCGGTCAGAAACACCCCGAGGTTGCTGAGCGCGTTCAAGGTTGAGGGATGATCCGGACCCAGCACTCGCCTCAAGCTCGCCACGGTCTCTCGTTGCACATTCATGGCTTCGTCAAGACGGTCTAGCTTCGACAGAGCGTTGCTCAGATTCTGCAAGTCCTGAAGTGTGCTGGGGTGGGCCTCGCCGTCGGTCCGCTTTCGCCCTTCGGCGGCCTGACGGAAGAGCGACTCTGCCTCAGCGTATTTCCCCTGTGCGTACTTCACAGCCCCCAGGTCGTTGAGGACGCTGAGGGTATTTCGATGGCTTTCGCCCAGCGTTCGGCGCTGGTGCACCAGCAGGTCTTGGGTGATGTCTTCCGCGCCCGATAGATCTCCGGTGATCCGGAGCGCCTCGGCCAGATTGCGCTGCGTGGCCAGTGTGCCCTCGTTATCTTCACCCAGCAACGTTCGGCGCCCAGCCAGCGTCTCCCGAAGGATGGGGATCGCCTCGGCCGTCTTCCCCTGCGGGACTATGGCCACGCAGAGGTTGTTCAGTACCAGCAAGCGCGTGGCTTCGTCCTTGGCCAGCGTGGAGGCGCGGGTGCTCAGAATCTCTCGCAGGGCGCTCTCGGCTTCCGGGTGTTTGCCCAAGGCCGTCAGCACATGGGCCCGGGAGGTCGCGGCCTCGACCCAGCGAGGGTCGTCCCGGCCAAAGGCACTGTCGAGAATCGCCAGGACCAGATCGGCCTGGGCGAGCGAGTCTTCATAGCGCCCGAGTTTGTAATAACGATCTGAGAGCACCTGATGAAGCTTGGCCTTGACGCCGGGCTGATCAGCGAACTGCCGATCGATCGCGGCCAGGGCGGGCTTGAGGATCGTGCGGTCGATCATCGTGGTCGCGACGTCGGTGGCGTTGACCCGTCCCCACAGGCTGGCGAAGGTCGCGACCTGAGCCGCCCGTTGAGATTCATCCAGGCCTGACTTAGCCAGGGCGTCGTTCAGACGCTCGCGAATGTCACCCGAAAGGCTAAGCCCGGCCGCCTCGATGTCGACCTGTTCGAGCATCTGCGACTGGAACTCCGAGACTTGCTTCAGTTCCTCGGCGCGCAAGGTCGCCTGGGCTTCGGCGGCGATCGCGCGGTCGCGCTGCGCGTCGGCGGCGGCGCGCTGCTGGGCCTCGGCGAGTCTCGCTTGCAAGGCCAGATCGCGCTGCCCCCGGGCCACACTGGCCTGCCATGCAAAGGCGACGAGCCCAAGCATCAACGCGGCGCCAACGCCGCCGAGCGAGCCCACCAGCCCGCGATTTCGCTTCGCGAACTTTCGCAACTGATAGACACGGCTGGGCGGGGCGGCCTGCACGGGCTCACCCGCCAGGTATCGGCGAATGTCGTCTGCAAGCCCGCTAGCCGACTCATACCGGCGGGCGCGGTCCTTTTCCAGGGTCTTCATGACGACCCAGTCGAGGTCGCCGCGGACGATGCCGCTGAGGCGCCGGGGCTCCACTTGACGCTGCAGCGCCACGCCCGGGAGCGAGTCGGCGCTTTGCGAGAGACGCGTGCTGGGCTTGGGGGGATCGACCTCGCGGATGATGCGTTGCATTTCACCAAAGGCCGCGGAGCGCAGCTCGTGGCTGGTGAAGGGCGTGCTTCCGGTCAGAAGCTCGTAAAGCAGCACACCCAGCGAGTAGACGTCGGTGCGTGAGTCGATGTCGAGGCTTCCCTCGGCCTGTTCGGGGCTCATGTATTCCGGGGTGCCGACCATCTGCCGGTGCTCGGTGTAGAGGGTTTTTTCCGTCAGTTGCGTGTCGATGGCTTTGGCGATGCCGAAGTCGATGACTTTGGCGTGCGCCCGCCCGTCTTGGGTCGCGACCAGCACGTTGCCGGGCTTGATGTCGCGATGGATGACGCCCTTGGTGTGGGCGTGCTGGACGGCCGAGCAGATCTGCGCGAAGAGCTCGAGGCGCTCACGGATCTTGAGCCGGTGGGTGTCGCAGTACGACAACAAGTCCTGACCCTTGCACAGCTCCATCACGAAGAAGGGTCGCCCGGTGTGCGTCATCCCCGCATCGAAGACCTTGGCGATGTTGGGGTGGTCCATCAGGGCCAGGGCCTGGCGTTCCTGCTCGAATCGGGCGACGACTTGCCGGGTGTCCATGCCCGCCTTGATGATCTTCATCGCGACGCGGCGCTGCACCGGCTCATGCTGCTCTGCGACCCAAACCCGCCCGAAGCCCCCCTCGCCGATCATTTCCAGCAGGCGATAGCGTCCGATCCGGTCGTCGGTCTTTTCTTCGGCGCCCGCGGGCGCGGCCCCCGGCACGCCCCCCGAGGGGAGTGTGGGTCGGTCGGTGATGTCCTCGCGCAGTCGCCCGTGTACGGACTCCAGGCGATTCTCCAGCGTGCGAAAGACACTTCCTTCTTTGGCTGCCCGGAGCAGGGCCAGCACCTGGGTGCGCAGGTCGGCGTCGCCCGCGCTCCGCTTGTCCACAAAGGCTTCCACGCGCTCGGGGGGGAGCTTCATCGCCTCCAAGAAGATTGCCGACGCTCGATCGAAGCGTTCCTTTTCGTTCACGACTTCTTCTCCGGGCTATCGACCCCGCTCAACTGCACCCTGAGCCACGCCCGGGCGACGGTCCAGTCCTCCACCACGGTGGATCGGGCGAT
Organism: Phycisphaerales bacterium; assembly: GCA_021732675.1. GTDB lineage: Bacteria > Planctomycetota > Phycisphaerae > Phycisphaerales > UBA1924 > RI-211. Next base: position 3,273 of record JAKFUN010000177.1, on the reverse strand, counting down.
GCCCAGCGCGGTGGCGATCTCGGCGTTGGTCATGCCGGCGAAGAAGCGCAGCTCGACGACTTTGGCCCGCCTTGGGTCGAGGGCCGCGAGCCTTTCGAGGAGCTCATTGAGTTCGAGAATCTCCATGGCGATGCCGCCGGTGCCCTCGCTGCCGTTGAGGGCGAGTTGGCGCTTGCCCCCGCCGCGTTTCTGGGCGGTGCTCCGGCGGGCGTGATCCACGAGAATGTGGCGCATGGCGATGGCCGCCAGGGCCAACGCGTGGCTCTGCCCGCTGACCGAGGCCTCTCGGTCGCGGATGCGCATGAAGGCTTCGTTCACCAAGGCCGTGGGCTGGAGCGTGTGATCGGAGGACTGCTGCTCCATGTAGCGATGCGCGATGCGGCGGAGGTCCTCATAGATCAGCGGAAAGATGCGAGTGAGGCTCTCGCGCTCGGGCTTGTCCACGTTTTCCAATACCCGCGACAGCGATGCTGAGGTTTCCGGCGTCATCCTGGTGTTCCCTTCTCAGCTCATGGTATCTGTTTGGTTACTTCCGTCCCCGGCGGCAGCGCTCTTCAGGGGCAAGAACGTACTTTGCCGAGGCCGCGCCGTTTGGATCTCGCCATTTTGTGTGCGCGTGGCTCGCCCCCGATTCCGGGAGCAAACCTCTGCCAGAATCTTGGCAAACCTGCGCCCGGGCTCATTCGTACGCTGGGCGTGCCCACCCCCTGCCTGCAATGCGGCTACGAACTCGAAGGTCTGGGCCAGGCCCGCTGCCCGGAGTGCGATCGGTCCTTTGACGCAGGCGACCTCGCGCTGATCGCAGAGCGCGGCAAGCTCATCGCGGCGTCTCCAGAACGTCGCCGATTCCTCCGACGGGCGGCGTTTGGTGCCGTCACCGTCAGTACCCTGGGAGTCGTGGTTCTCGCCTGGCCTGAGGCTGAGCGAGCCCTGCTTGGGTTTTTTCTTTGTTTCGCAGCCTGCGCCGGCGCGTGGTTTGCCGGTTTCTTGGCAACCAGATTCGCCCCCGGACAGGATCGCCCGGTGCTTTGGGCGATCTGGGAGCGATCGATTCTGTACATCAGCGCTCCTTGGCTGTCGATCCCGTTTTTCGCCGCGGCTTTGGGGCTCATCAGCCTTCTCGAGAACCAGTTCAATACCGCGCTTGGATTCAGGAGTTCGAACGCAAGCTCCACCATGGCGATTCTGCTTTTCCTGTTCTGGGGCGTCGGTTCGCTTGTCGTCCTGATCCTCTGGTCCCTTCGGGTCTCAGCAGAGATCAACGCCAAGATTCAGGTCGCCCCCGCGCGAGCTCGCGCGTGGATGATCGCCGCGGGTCTGCTGGTCTTCCTCGGTGCCCTGGCACTCGGATTTTCTGGAGGCGTCTTCGCCACCATCCAACTGCTGGACGGGCACACCGTTGACGTCGCCTTCTGAACGAAATGGGGCCCCGGCAACTTTTGTACAGTCTTCGGTCGCTGCGGCGGACCCTGACAAAACCTGATCGACCGCGACGGTTGGAAATTCGCACAAACTTCTGGCCCGCGGTTGTCGCTAGCCCAATAATGACCCTGATTCCCGAACAGGAGAGAACTCAAGATGAAGAACGCTGCGAAGACGACCGTCATTTTTGTGGGGCTGCTCGCCCCTTCCGCCCTCGGCACCACGCTGCTGGGCCCTACCCCGTATCAGTCGTTTGCCGACAGCCCGTTCCGGTGGGTGGCCTTCCAGAGCTTTGGGCTGGAGGACTTCGAGGACGGGCTGCTGAACACCCCGGGTGTCGCTTCGACGACCGGCACGGTGAACAACCCCAACATCGATACTGACTCGGTGGACGGCGACGACGGGCTGTTCGACGGGCGGGGCAGTTCTGGACACTCTTGGTACTCCAACAACCTCTTCTCGGTCGTCACGTTCACGTTTTCGCCGGTTGGGGGCGAGCTTCCGACCCATGCGGGCGTGGTGTGGACCGACGTGGGCTTCGTGTCACAGGGGTCGAACGGGTTCGCCAACGTCTTCCTGGAGGCCTTTGGCCCCACCGGCAACTCGCTGGGCACGACGACTCCGGTGCTGCTGGGTGACGGGAATGTGCAAGGGGGGACGGGCGAAGATCGCTTCCTGGGCGTGATCGATCTGGGGGGCATCTCCCGAATCGAGATCCACACCGAGACCAGCGTGGACTGGGAGGTGGATCATGTGCAGTTTGGGGTCGTGCCCGCCCCGACGGGACTCGCGCTGGCGGCCGTCGCCGGGGCCCTTGTGAATCGTCGTCGCCGCTGAAAAAGGTGTCGGGTTGGCCTACGCTTGGCCCTTCGCGGAAGCCCCGCGATTTGGGAGACTGATTACATGGAAACCACGCTCATTATTTTCAAGCCCGACGCCGTGCAGCGTGGGCTCACCGGGCGCATTCTTACTCGCTTCGAGGACAAGGGCCTGCAGGTCGTCGGCATGAAGCTCATGCAGATCAGCCAGCAACTCGCGGCCACCCACTACGAAGCCCACAAAGAGCGCCCGTTCTACCCCGGCCTCGTCAAGTTCATGACCTCCAGCCCGGTGGTGGTGCTCGCCCTCCGCGGCAACGGCGCCATCGGCATCGCCCGCAACCTGATGGGCGCGACCTTCGGCAGCAAGGCCGCCCCGGGCACCATCCGCGGCGATTTCGGCGTCTCCAACTCATTCAACTTGATACACGGCTCCGACAGCCCGGAAGCCGCGGAGCGTGAATTGAAGCTCTTCTTTGGCCCGGGCGAAGTTCTCACCTGGCCCCGCCACGGCGACGCCTGGATTTACGACATGTCGGGCGGCAAGGCGGAGTAACCGCCGAGCCATTGACGACCCGCCATAGCAACCCTGTGCCACGATGACGCGTTTCGCATCGTCGTGGACGCGGCCTGGACACGAAACTCCAAATCACCCCACGCTGGTCGAAGGCTTGATCGTCGCAAGGACCTCTGGCCCCTGCTGCACGATCTGGTCGGCGATCTCGCGCCGGTTGATCTCCACCTCGCGCGGGAAATCAAAGGCGATTCGCACCCGTTCACCTTTGACAGAGGCGATGCGGACGACCCCGATGGGGTTCTTCGGATCGCCGATCACGACCTCTTCGCCTTCCCGACGTGTGATGACAAGCATGACTGCTCCCGTCCTGGTCCCAAACCTTCGGCCACCACCGAAGTCCACCGACGACAATCTACCGTAAGAGGGGGAGCCTGGAAAGCAAAATCTTTCCGATTCCCAGTGCAAGCCCCGGCTTCTGAGCAAATCTTCACGGATCCCAAACGCTGGGGGAAGGCT
>JAKFUN010000255.1 GCA_021732675.1 Phycisphaerales bacterium | reverse complement strand
GGGGCGGGATGGGGGTGGTGTGGCTAGGCCGGGACACGCTGCTGGGACGCGACGTGGCGGTGAAGTTCTTGCTGCACGCGGTGGCGAGCCCCGAAGACCCGGACTTCGCGCAGTTTCTGGAAGGCGCGAAAGCCGCGGCGACGCTGCGTCACCGGGGCCTGAACTCGGTGATCCATGCCGACACCATCACCGGGATTCCGTACATCGTGATGGAGTACGTTGACGGGCCGACGCTGGCGGATGTGCTGCAACGGACCGGGGCCCTGACGCTGGCCGCGACCAGGGTTGTGATGAACGCCGCGTGCGAGGCGGTCGGGGTGCTTCACGACGCGGGGATTGTCCATCGCGACCTCAAGCCCGCCAACATCCTGCTGGGCCAGGATGGCGCGATCGTGCTGACCGACTTCGGGTTGGCGTGTCAGCGTCCCAGGCTGAGCATGGGCAGCCGCGTGGAAGCGGTGGCCGGCACGCCCGCCTACATGGCCCCTGAAATGTTCGACAAGAACGTCTCGGCCCGCAGCGACGTGTACGCCCTGGGCGTCATGATGTACGAGCTGCTCACCGGCCAGGCCCCGTTCGACGGCTCCCTCGAAGAAGTCCGCGAGGCCCAGCGAAGCACGCCGGTGCCGGTGGACGATTTGGAGCCGTTCGAGCCCGCCCTCGCCGACGTCGTGGCCCGCGCCACCAACAAGAACCCGATGTTTCGCCTCAAGACCGGCGGGTCGATGCTCGTAGCCATCGAAGACGCCTTCTCCAACACCAACTCGATGGTCACCAACAAGGCCCGGGGCGAAAGCGAGCTCGCGACCGCGACCCAGCGCGCGCTGGGGCGGGCAGGGCTCACCCCCGGGGGAGAAAAGGCGACCCCGCAGATCACTTACTACGACCGCCTGACCACGTTGGTGCAGCGGCGCAAGGAGTCGGATGGCGCCGGCCCGGTGGACCTGGTTGACAAAGTGACGCAAGAGGCGAACTGCTGGCGTTGCCGGGCCCCGCTGATCGGGACGCCCTTGACTGGACGCTGTCCGGGTTGCCTGCTGCTGGTGCGGGAGGCCATGAAGCCATCGCCCGCCCCAGCCCAGCCAGCCGAGCCACCTTCCAGCTCTGTGAGCCCGCCGGGGGGGACCAAGCCCCCTTCACAAAGCCCGCAACCCACGGCCGCCCCTGCCCCGCCTGCTCCCGGAGCTCCTTCCGCCAAACGCCCCGAGCGCACCGGCCTGCGAGCGAAGTTAAAGCGGGCGTGGCGAGATTTCTTGGGCGGGTGATGCCGCAGCGGGCTGCCCCATCACGCCCCCCCTAGCCTTGCCCATGGACGTTCGTGTGATCAGCATCGGAGCCCTGGCGGCTCATCCCCTGTGGGGCGAGCGCGCCCCGGTCCGCACCGGACACACCACCACCACGCTGGTTTCCATCGAGAAACGCCGCGTGCTGGTCGACCCCGGCCTTCCCGCCCAGGCCCTCGTCGCCCGACTTTCTGAACGGGCCAACCTGGCCCCCAAAGAGATCACCGATGTCTTCCTGACCAGCTTTCACCCCGAGGCGCGGCGGGGCCTACTGGCCTTCGAGAACGCCAAGTGGTGGATCCACGCCCCCGAACGCGAATCCGTCGGCGTCGCACTGGCTCAGCGTGTGCGGGCGATGAAGACGGGCGAGGGCATCGAGGCCGGAGGCGGGCACGACAGCGAGTTGCTGCATGCCCTGCAACAAGACATTGCGATCCTGCAGCGATGCGAGGCCGCCCCCGACGAACTGGCCCCGCGAGTCGCCTTGTTTCCCCTCCCGGGGATCACTCAAGGCCTCGCCGGGCTGCTGCTCGAAGACCTGCGCCACACGACGTTGATCTGCGGCGACGCCTTGCCCACCATCGAACACTTGGAACAGGGAAAAGTGCTCAGCCCCGCCGCCAGCGTGGACCAGGCACGCAGCAGCTTCGAAGAAGCCCTGGAAATCGCCGACTTGCTGATCCTGGGGCGCGACAATCTGGTCGTGAACCCCACCAAGCGGCCCTTTTGAAACCTTGATGCCTTGAGGCCGCGCGCCTCATGCCTGCCGCTTGCTTCACTCGTTTGCATACAGCACCCGAACTGGAAATTGCAGTGACCTGGGCTCGCATCGCAGGGCCGAATCGCTTAACCTCTACTTAATGCAAGGGCCGATTTTCATTGGCGGGGCACCTCGATCTGGCACCACAGCGTTGTGGAACGCGTTGACCAAACACCCCAACCTCACGCCGCGCGAGGGGTATGGACGGACGGACAAGGAACTCTGGTTCTTCGCCGAGTTTTTCGCGGGACGCACCAAGCGCGACATCGGGCGGCGGACGCACCCGCTCGACCTTGAGTACGCCCACGACGCGGTGCAGTTCATCGACGGGTTCATGCGTTGGCACACGGCCGCACCGAATGGCCGGTACATCGCGGCCCTGGTCGATAATATTTTGTACGCCGAAGAGATTCTGACGCAGTTGCCGCAGACAAAAATGCTCATGATGGTCCGTCACCCGCAGGAAAACGTCTGGAGCCTGCTCAACGCCTTCTTCTCCGGGTTCATCCGCAAGGCCAAGGGCGCAGACCTGATCACCGATGAAGAAATCGGCAAGGCAGTCGAAATCTGGCGAGAACGGGCGGCCATCGTGCTGCGGGCCCTTGCTGGCGAGCTTGGCCCGCGAGTGATGGTGGTGCGGCAAGAACGGTTTATTCTTGAGCCGGAGGCGGTCTCGCGCGAGATGCTGGAGTTTGTGGGCGAGCCGTATCACCCGGCGGTCGCTGCGGCTCTTGCTGATGGCGTCATCAACACCTCCTTCCCCCCTGATAAAGAACCCAGCGAAAAGTCGTTCATGGAAGTGGTGCCTGTGAATGGCGCGGGGCAGCGTGAAGCGTTCTTTGCCCGCTCTCGTGCCGAGTTGGTGGCCCACCCGCGGGTTTGTGCTGTGGTGCGCGACCTGGCCGGCAGCGAAATGCGGCAACTCGGGTACCCGGACTTGGCCGAGGTTTCACCCGGTTCCGCCCCAGTGCAGGCCAAAGCCCGCGCCGGCGAGATCGTGCAGATTTCGGTGGTGCCCGCCAAGCAATCGTTCGCGATCGACGACATCGTGACTGTCCGCGTCGTCGTGCAGGCGAATCAGGACATCAGCCACCCGAGCGTGAGCTACGTCGTACACGACGAGCTGGGCGAACGACTGTTTGGCACCACAACCTTTGACGAACAGGTGCAACTGCCCGACATGCCTGCGGGCACACAACTCACGGTTGAGTTTGCTTTCCCCGCTAAGGTGCGTGTGGGTGAGTACAAGGTTTCGGCCTCGTTTAACTCTGTCTCCTTGCCTGGGTATGTCGACAACGTCCTGCATCATCAGCGGGAAAACGCCGCGACCTTCAAGATCCACTACACCGAAGGTCGCCCGGTTCACTACCGATTCTTGATTCCCGCCGAGATTCGCGCACACTCCCATCATGCGGCTGACGTGCCCCAGGGCACGACCTGACCCCGCACAGGCGATCGGTCTTCACGTGGCGTTACTCAAGTTGCGTCCATGGGCGAGGCAGTTGCAGCTTCGCGCTGGGGCAGCGTCGGCCGGCGCCGCGACAAACGCCATTGCACCGTGAGCAGCAGCCCAGCCCCCACCACCGCCAGCGACCCGCTGAACCATTGTGCCCCGGTGAGCAGCACTCCGTTCAGAAGAAGCTGCGCAATCGCGACGACAAAGGGTTGCAACTGAACCACGCCGGTAGAGACCGCCACTCCCAATCTTGCGATGGCGATGTAGTAAAAGACGTGTCCCAGCGCGATGCCGATGATCGAGCTCAGCAGGAGCAGCAAAAACTGATTGGTACTCAGCATCCAGCCGCTCAGGCCTAGATCCGCGACTCCCGCCTTGTTTCGCCCCATGACGAGCATGGCGCTCACAAGAATGAGCGCGGTGTACTGGCTGATCGCGGCGAACGCAATCACCGGGTTGATCCCCGCCAGCCCACGCCGAACCGAGAGCCCGTAGGCCGCGAAGAGCAGGCCGCCCGCTACGGCCAGGCTCACCCCCAGCCCGTGCGAGGCATGAACCCCCACCGACCCGGTCGGCCCCGCAGGGCCCTTCAAAAACAGCGTCCCGCCCACGCCGCAAAGCACGAGCAGGATCCCCAGCCAGCTCAAGGGCGTTCGCAGCAGGGCTCGCTCGGATGGAAACAGCAGATAGGCCCCGATCGCGACAAAGACGATCTGCGAACGCAGCCCGAATGTGGCGACCGCCGGATCGACGTGGTAGAAAGAAAAGGCGAAGACCGTCTGCCCGGTTGCGTTGAAGACCGACGGCAAGATCGCTTTGCGGGCCAGCCCCTTGGGCAGCGTCCCCCGGATCGCACCGACGATTAGCACTGGCGCCCAGATCAACGCGGCCAGGCCGTAGCGCCAGCCGTTGCTCGTCCACGCGTCGAGCTGCGTCGAAAAGTGCTGTATGAACAGCGGCACCGCCGACCAGCCCAGCAACGTCATGACCACGGTCACGACGCCCCACAATGGCGATGGCGGGGCGGGTTGATTCGGCGAGGGGGCGTTCGTCACTGCCGCACTGTAGAGACCCTTGGCCTAGGCCTTGCCCACATCCTGCCGGAGCACGCTCCCCAGCCGGGACAAGAACTCCTCTATCGCACCCTCATTGTGAGCCAACGAGAGATAAAGTTTGGTGCCCATCGGGTTCACAAATACATCGCGACGGAAGAGTCCGAGCATCATCTGGCGGCTCTTGACGCGATCGCCGCGAATCGTGCTGCGATAGTCAAAGACCGGTTCGGACGAAAACACGATCTGGCCCAGCGGACCATCACCGATCACCTGACCCACGTGCCCGGTGTCGCGCAGCACACGCCGCAACCCCTCGCGAAAGCCTTCGCCCAAGGCGTGCAGGGCGGGGTAAGTCTCTTCGCGCCGGTAGATTTCCAAAGCCGCCAGGGCCCCGGCGCAGGAGATCGGGTTGCCCCCGAGGGTGGAGGCGGTCCAGACGTATTCCGGCGAGCCCGCCCGATCCTCGCGCACGATGTCCATGATGTCGGCTTTGCCGATGAACGCGCCGATGGGCAGGCCCCCGCCCAGGGCCTTGCCGTATGCCACCAGATCGGCGGCGACGCCGTAGTACTGCTGGGCCCCGCCGTAGGCGAGCCGGAAACCAGTCACCACTTCATCGAAGACCAGCAGCACGCCATGCGCGTCACACGCCTCGCGCAGGCCTTGCAGGAAGCCCGCGCGAGGCGTCAGGCACCGATGCAAGGGTTCGACGATGACGCACGCCAGATCGCTCGCGGCAGCGGCGATGAGCCTTCGCGTGGTGTCGAGGTCGTTGTACGGCGCCACCAGCGTGTAATCGGCGTGAATGCCGGCGCTGCTCGGTTCGGGTTGGGGAAACGGAGTGGTCCCGCCGGGAAAGAGGCTCGTCACACCCTCGTCGTTGGAGCCGTGATACGCCCCTTCAAACTTCAGCACATGCTTGCGCCCCGTAAACGCCCGAGCTAGACGCAGGCAGTGCATCGTCGCCTCAGTGCCGGACGCACAAAACCGCACGCGCCGATCCCGCGAAGGCTGCACCCGCAGCAACTCCTCGCCCAGCGCCAGCGACTGCGCGTTCGGATACGAAAAGTTGGTACCGCCCCAGGTGCCCGGGCCAGCCTCGCCCAGCACCCGCCCCGCGACCGCCGCGACGACCTCCTCGCGCGCGTGCCCGGGCAACACCGAACCCCAGCCCATCGAAAAATCCAGCATCTCCCGCCCGCCGGTGTCTCGCAGGCGACACCCCAGCCCCGCGTCGATCACGCGAACCAGTTCGGGGGGCAGGTTGAACTCGCCGTTGGATCCAGCGGGGAAGATTCGCAAAGCGCGGGTTGGGGCATCGGCGTAGAGCTCGTTCGTGGGGGCGAGGATGGCCATGTCGAACTGTAACGACCCATCCACCGATGATGGGGTCGGGCGGCGCTAAATCTGCGATGCAGCCCGATGGCTGGTCCGGCACATCGCCGGTTCAGTCCCCAAAGCACGTCCCCACCGCCCGGGCCGCATGCAACACCGCGTCGTCCGGGGTCACCAGTCGCTGCTTGCCGGCGGGCTCTTCCAGATCCACATCGGTCAACTTGCCCCCCTGCACCGCGACCATCCGCCCGACCTTCCCCTGACGCAGCAGGGTCATGGCGTGGTTTCCGAGCATGGTCGAGAGCACGCGATCGCCCGCGGTGGGCGTGCCGCCGCGTTGCACGTGCCCCAGCACCACGTATCGCGCCTCGATGCCGGTCTGGTTTTCGATCTCGTCACTCAACCACTTGCCCACACCCCCCAGGCGAATGGGGTCCGGGCTGCTGGGATCGATCTTGCCCACGAACTGCTGCCCGCCCTTGGGCTTGGCCCCCTCGGCCACGCAGATCAGCGTGCTCTTGCGACCCCGCTTGCTGCGATGGATGATCTTTTCCCAGATTGACGCCATGTCGAAGGGCATTTCAGGAAGCAGGATCACATCCGCGCCCGCGGCTACCCCGCTGTGCAGCGCAATCCACCCCGCGTTACGCCCCATCACCTCCACCACCATCGCCCGGTGGTGGCTATCAGCCGTCGTGCGGCAGCGATCCATCGCCTCCGCCGCCGTCGCCACCGCGGTCTGGAACCCGAAGGTGATCTCCGTCCCCACAATGTCGTTATCGATCGTCTTGGGCACGCCCACCGTGGGCACACCCAGCCGGTTGAAGTTGGCAGCACTCGTCAGCGTCCCGTCGCCCCCGATGATCACCAGCGCCTCCACCCCGTGCTGGCGCAGGTTGTCCAAGCACTTGCCGGTGACGTCCTTCAAGATCAGCTTGCCGTCACCCAAAGGCGGCGGCGGGTTCTTGCCCACCACAAAGGCCGAGGGGTTGGACTTGTTGTTCGAGCCCAGAATCGTGCCGCCCCGATTCAGGATGCCCACCAGATCGCGCTCGCCGATGGGGCGCAGCCGGTTCTCGATGAGCCCGAGATAGCCGTCTTCGACCCCCACGACCTCGATGCCGCAGGAAAGGGCGTCCATGGCGACGGCCCGGATGACGGCGTTCAGGCCGGGGCAATCGCCCCCACCGGTGAGAACGCCAATACGACGGATGGTCGGGCAGGTTTCGGCGAGTGTCATGGGGAAGAGGTTAGCCGGGGGACTTGGCCGCGGGTGGAACCGACACGTGCAACTCCTATCCCCCGCAGCCGTATGTCTCAATGCCACCGGCTTCCATCGGTCACACCCCCAACCATCCCGCATGCAGTCCTCGATCTTCGAACCAACCCCGCCCC
>JAKFUN010000170.1 GCA_021732675.1 Phycisphaerales bacterium | reverse complement strand
GGGGGGGTTGTGGTGGTGGTGGCGGCAGCGCGATGCGTTGCAGCGCGACCCCGGGGCATGGGCGGCCCGAAAGCTGTTGGCGACTCAGCCCCGCGCCGCTCGTGCCAAGCTGCGGGCGATCGCGAAGCAGCGGGGCGTGCCGATGTTGGCGCTGCTGATGAGCCCGAGTGCCGCGGGGTTGGACGAGGCGGCGATGTCCATGATGCCTTCGCAGGGTGTCGCCCGCAACGAATAAACGGTCTGAATGGCCACGGGGTGGGGTTTTCCCCCAAACCCGAGAATCCCGCGTGCCGATCGTGAGTGGAGCGAGGTTTGCTCGCTCCCAAGCGTGGCGGGCGTTCTGGCCGTGGGTCAGCGCGGTCCCCAGGCGGGATGGTTAGGGCCAAAAAAAAGTAGACAAGGAATTTCAGATGCACGCACACTCGCTCAGCCGCCGCCGCCATCAGCGCCTCGCCCTGCCCCCGATGTACTCGGCGGTGCGGGTGCGATTCCTGCACGACGAGGCGTTCACGTTGGAGGGGCATGCGTATGACATCTCCGAGGGTGGGGCCCAGTTCGAGCTGGACCAGGCCATCGACCCGGGCACGCCGATCGCGCTGGAAGTGAGCCTGCCGAATAGCTTTGGCGCCGAGGGAGAGATCGACGGCCCGGGCCGCGCGATCTTTGTGCTGGGCAACGTGGTGTGGGTGGATGACTCCGAGCCGGGGCCGGTGCGGTTGGCGATCGCGTTCACGCGTTTCGCGCGGGCGGGGGACCGGGAGCGACTGCTGAATCGGTTGCAGCGAGTGGTGAAGACGAAGCTGGCGGCCTAGGGCTGGACCCTACGCCCCCGGGATGAGCGGGGCGGATCAGGGCTGGGTCTTGTGCCTGGAACTGAGGCAGACACGTGGTACGGCTGGCAGAGGTAGGTTCGGGCGTGGTTGCAACCCCCCGGTGAAAACACAACCACCCCCGCAAATCGCAGGGGTGGTGTGTGCTGTAGTCAGATTTCTTCGTCGCCCGTCATTCGACCAGAACGGCTAGGGGCAACCGTGTCCGGCCACCGTGCTCACCAGGGCGTCGATGTCCGCCTGGTCCACGTTGCCGTCGTGGTTGAAGTCGGGGTCGGCGTGCTCCGCGGCCTGCGAGAAGTCGCCACTAACCATCGAGATGATCGTGTCTACGTCCCCCTGGTCGATGTTGCCGTCGCCGTTGTAGTCCGGCTCGCAGAGTTCGGGGTGGCAGGCGTCGATCATGTGGTCGTAGGGCCACCAGTCGAGCGAAGGATCCATGTTGATGTCGGTCACGACGCTGCCATCTTCGGAGTAATCCTCGCGGCCGTTGAGGTTGCAGTCGCTGAGGAGGGTGAAGTAGTACGTAAATGGCTGCACCGGCGTGGCGTCCTCCGGCGAATACGAATCGGCCAGCGGCGAGACGATGACTCCCGCGCTGTCAGTGACTGGAGCGACTTCATAGGTGCCGGGCACGAGCAGCGTGGTGCCGTTGCCGCTGATGACGATCTCGTCGGAGAAACCCACCCCATCGAGGCGCTGAATCTGAACATTCATGAGCGATGCGTAGTTGAAGGTCGGGTCGGCACCAACTTTGCGGATGAAGACCGGCAAGTCGATTCCCTCGGCAGCCCGCACGGCACCATTGAAGACGATGCGAACATTTTTGTCCGGGGTGTAGCACGGGTCGCCGGAGCCGCAGTTGGGGGGAAGGTGGCAGAACTCGGAGTTGAGAAGGGTGGGGATCGGCGAACCGAGGCAGTTGTCGCAGGGAGTGGTTGTGGACTTTATTGGATCAAGCACTGTCACTCTCGGGCCAGCAAGCACGTAGAGAGGAAGGTTTGGCCCGCTGCAGTCTGACGCCGGTGTCAGAACCTCCAGAGGATCAAGATCCAGAGCAGAATCACTTCCGTAGCTTGGTGCCATGAAAGTGACCGCCTGAACAAGATCGTAGTGGCTCTCAAGCGGCACACTGGCCGGCGCCTCTTGCTCAAGCCACACAAGTATACGGCCAGAAGCACCCCCCCGCGTAGTGCTAATAAACGCGTGCCTGTTCGGAGCGCCTGCAAACGAATGAAACTGAAATGTAAGGTGAGTCCGGCCGTCCGGCGTTCGGAGCAAATACGGGTCTTCGTTTTCAAATGTCCCAACCGAGTACCATTTGGGCAGCTCCGGCTCCTGAAGCGAGAGCCAGTTGAACACAAACACTCTACCACGAACGTTTCCAGGCTGCCCACCGCTCAGCCCCTGGGCCTCAACGCGAAGCTCAATGTCTGTTGACACATAATCATTCGGTCCGCGCGGCGGAGTAAACCCGGTCGAGAGCTGGTCCATATTATTGAACTGCACGAGCAGGCCGGTCTGGTTCACCGGCGTTGGACACCTGCCGCCTGCGGTCGGAAAGACGCTCCCGAGAATGTTCGTCGTGTATTCTTCGCCTTGCGGGGGCCGGTTCGCCCCGAATCTCCTCAAAGTGTCTTCGATCGAAGCGACGACTGGAGCGGGCTGCGCGATCCCGGCCGACTTCCCCGCCACTCGCCTGATGTATCCAATCTGTGGCGTATAAACTCGGAACACCAATTCGCGAGTCACCTCCCAAGGCACTGCGCTGTCGGGCCGACTGCCCAGATTGAACCAGAGAAGCTCTTTCGCCTTCTTGGCGCGGAGCATCATGAGCTGGCCACGATACAGACCCTCATCCTGGCTGTAGGAGCGGGGATCTTCTCCGCTAGCCCGAACGTGCATCGGCACCCACGGCACGACTCTTTCATAGTGCCCCAGTGGCAGCGAAGCCGATGGGTAAGAGTTGATCGACGCCTCCACCGCCATGCGATCGGCTACCAAGTTGCTGTACTCGATCCTCGCCGCCAGGGAACGTGCGTCTGTCTTTGCCGGCCATGTCCGCGCCGGGTCGACGTACACATTGCGCTGTTGCCAACCGGTGTACCACTCGTTGTCTCCTCGGCCACCGGTCAAGGCGTAAGGGTCGATGGGATACAACTGGGGGCAATCAACGTCGGCACCGCGATTATCGAGCGTGAAAAAGTTGGACAAGAGATTGGAGCCGGTGCGCGACATGGTTCGGTAGGCGACCCATTGATAGGGGGTGGCACGAATGATGGTATTGCGTCTGGCGCTCTGCCAGTGCGCGAGCGTCTGAGGCGTCTCGGGCCAGTCGAAATTCGAGCCGTTGGGGCCAACGCGGGCGTCGATGTAACTCACATTTTCGTACCACGATGTATTCGATGTGATCGTGGGGTCGCTGGCGGGGTCAAAGCCGTCAGCGGTCGAGTCGATGTAGTTGCCGCACTTGGGGGTGGTGGAATGCGGATCCTGAGGACGATCCGGACGCCAGCGTTCGTGGATCACGTCGTAAAAGGAGACTTTGAAGGCATGCACCCGGGCCTGGGAGCAGATGTTCTGCCACCATTTGAGATACTTCCAGTCATTGTTTCTTTCCGAGTCACTTGCATTAACATCAAACCCGCCCGCGCTGACATCACCGACGTCCTGTGGCCACACAGTCAATCCCGCTTGGAGCTGTTTGCCCCGTTCTTCCTGATACAGTTCTTCAAGCGTCAGGTTTCTGCCGGGAACTTTCTCGTGGAACCACCATCCGGCGATCGGCTCGCCGCTGTGATCCGCGTGGTACGCGTGATTTCTCCGAGCGACGAACTGCTGAAAGACGAAGTAAGCGTTCGAGTTGGAGTCGATGCTATAGACATCACCTTCGCTGTCGTTGTAGAACCGCCACTTGGCCGGATCTGATATAGCGTGATCCGAATCGATCGGGTTGTGATAGGCGTTGTCGAGCGCGTTGACGAAGTTTTGAGTCCACTTCTTCAGGGGTGAGGTGTACGGCTGCCCATTGGCGTCAACGGTCATCGCATTGTGAAGGAACGGGTGGCGGAAGTTGCCGGACAGATCAGTACTGTGAGGAAAGCTAAGCTGAGAAAAGTTAAGGCTATCTTCCCGAACCCACAAGGCGCAGCACTCGCCATTGGCGGATGGGTTGCCGACGTGGATCTCAAAGCCTTGCGAATCGGCCGCGTTCGAAGCATTGAAGGGCAGCTCACAGAGGTGCGCGATGTTCAGCGCGACGGTGTCCGGTGTAAGCTGGCCGTTGTGAAGGCCGGCAGGAATGTCACCGATGCGGTACTGGGGAACTTCGTTGTTCGGATTGCCGATCACCTGCTCCCTAACAACGTTGGCACCCTGAAAGTAGTTGTTGTATGGTTAGCTGATTTCAACATTGTTGATGTTCACGAACTTGTAGGGATGGCCGCTCGGGTCGGGTGCGATGGTGTGATTGCCGGGGTTCGTCGGCCAGAGGATGCTCAGTGGGTATTGAGAGTCCACCTGCCCGAAGCTGACAGATTGAATCAGCCCGATAAGAAAGCAGATGAGAACACAACATTGTCGCATGATGAGCCTCCAGAGTGAAAGTGCGAAAACCTAACTCCGCCGCCGACGCGACGCGAGGATGGAACCGAAAAACCCTACCATTGCCACCCCCGGACTCGGTACGGTGGCGATGAAATCATTATCACCGAAAGTCTTGCCCACGAAGGTCCTTCCATCCGCAGAGATGGCGGTGACGCTGGTGAGGGTGATGCCTTCCGGAACATACACGCCGAAAGAGGCGAGATAGTCGGTCAGCGGGATGAACTGCGTCGCGGGGGTCCAGACGCCGGCGACGCCTTCGAAGCTAGGAGTTAGCAAACTTCCGCCAATCACACTTCCGTCATCGCTCACAGCCAAGGGGGTAGCGTACGCGCGGCCACCATCCGGCAGTGTGAGTGCTGAAACAATGTTGTCATGCCACACCACGGGAATGTCATTCGAGTTGCCCACAATAAACTGTGCATCCCCATTGACCGCCTCGGCTCGGTTACCCCCGCCCGGGCCGCCCAGCAGGTTGGGCAGCACCTGAATCCCACCCGTTGCGGTCCACTTGTAGGCTTGCTGGCCCCCGCCGCCGTTGCCGTAGCCGATGATGGTCGAGCCATCGCGGCTCACAGCGTTGACAAAGCTGTCACCCAGGGTGCGGTTTGGGTCCAGCAGCGTGGGAGTGCCCGCCGCGTCCCAGCGAGTGGCGTAATATGCCGGCGGCGCCCCACGCGGGCGATCAACACGAACCACGCCGCCCACCAGCGAGCCGTCGTTGTTGGTTGAGGCGGGAATGGCACCCAGATAGCCGCTGGGGGCCAGCAGTCGCTGAAAACCCCCAGCTTGGCTCCAGCGAAAGCCGTTCACTCCGTTGGTACCGATGACGACCAGCCCATTGCCCGAAAGATCCTCCCCAGAGTAACGCTCATCAGGCACCCCGAGGTCGACCAACGACTGTAAACCCGAGGCACGGGTCCAGTAAAATGGCTGAATCGAAGTGACAGTCCCGATGGATCCAGCCGCGGCGTTTCCGTCGGCGGAAAGCCCGCGTATTGAGCTGCCCGGATTGGCTGGCGTGCCTTGCAAGAGCTCAAAGCTCTGTCCCGCCGCCGGCGCGGCCAGCACGCCCGAGAAGGCGGCGAGGAGGAGGAGGGAGGCGGAGTGTTTGAGGGGGTGCTTCATGCCATTCAACCTACATCACAAACCGCTGGGCTACCAGGAAAGTTGCAAGAAGTTTTGAGATTTTGTTGTCCGCAATGGTTGCGGGGCGTGCTGCGGGGTTCGCCGGGGCGCACCGGATGCTCAGAGCCGCATCCGGTGGCACACGGCCACAGTGTCCGCATCCAACTGTCCGTTGTGAAAGCCATCAGGGATGCGGCCGATTCCGTACTCGGGGTGTGCGGCCGTCGCATTTTGCGGGGCGCTGATAATCTGGTGTTTGACCACATTGGTGCCCGAGAAATACGAATTGTACGGGTGACCGATCTCGATGTTGGTAATGTTGACGAACTTGATGGGTCGGCTGGAATCCTCACTGCCGATTTTGTGATTGCCCTGGACCGTGGGCCACAAGATGCTAAGCGGGTATTGCGAGTCGACTTGACCGAACGAGACTGCCGCGCAGCTGCCGATAAGAAATGCTGCCAGAATCTTCTTTCCACGCATTCGAGTAACTCCTGGTTAACCGAAGACACGAAACTACGCCCGGCGCCGACGCGACGCCAGCACGATCGATCCCAGCATCATCACCATCCCGCCCGGGCTGGGAATGGTCACGACAAAATCGAATCTGTCAGAGGTCTTTCCCACAAACGTCCTCCCATCCGCAGAAAGCCCGGTTACGTTCGTCAGTTGCACCCCCGCCGGAACCTGCACGCCGAACGAGGCGAGGTAGTCCGTCAGGGGGATGAACTGCGTCTCAGGGGTCCAGACTGCGGCGACGACGGTACTGGTATTGCCGGTGAAAATTTGAAGAGCGCCTCCCACCACGCTTCCATCGTCGCTGACTGCCTCGGCTGAGCTAAACGCGCGTTCGCCGTTCGGCAAGCGCAGCTCAGTGACCGTGCCGTCGTGCCAGATGACAGAGCGATCGTTGGATTGGCCGACGATGAACTGCCCGTTGCCGCTGACCGCGGCTGCCACGCTCGTGTTGCCCTGATTACTTCCCAGCAAGTACGGCAGAATCTGAATATTGCCCGCCTCGGTCCACTTGTATGCAGCAGTGTTTCCAAAGGCCCAGCCCACAATTGTCGACCCATCGCGACTGATGGCGCGGGCCTGGTTGCTCCCGAGCGTGTTGGCGCTTCCGATCTCGGTGTAGGACCCGTCCGTCCCCCAGCGAATCGACTGGTACCGAGCAGGGGATCCTCGCACACCGGGAAATCGAGCGTCACCCACGACGATGGATCCTTCGTTGTTGGTGGAAATCGCAATGGTGAACGTCGAGCCGGCGGGAATCTGGAGCGCCTGGTACCCTTCCGACTCGCTCCAACGAAAGGGAGTGGTCCCATTCCGAATGCCAGCTACCACCCCTCCATTTCCTGAGATCGCAAACGCAGAGGAATCGGGGGGCACCGGGAGAACGGAGATCTCCAGAGAAGTCCCGACCCGGGTCCAGATCGCGGGCACGCTGTTGGATTGATTCGCAATCGACCCGGTGAAACGCCGCCCGTCCGCCGAAACTCCACCCACTCTGGCGGCGGCGGATCGTTCGGTGGTGCCAGCAAAAAGATCAAACGACTGCCCCGCCGCCGGGGAGGCGAGCACGCCCGAGAAGGCCGCGAGGAGGAGCAGGGAGGCGGGGGTTTTGAGGGGGTGCTTCATGCCATTCAACCTACATCACAAACCGCTGGGCTACCAGGAAAGTTGGAAGAAGTTTTGAGACTTTGTTGTCCGCAATGGTTGCGGGGTGTGC
>JAKFUN010000025.1 GCA_021732675.1 Phycisphaerales bacterium | reverse complement strand
CCCTAACCCCCCGCCGCGTTTCTCCGTGCCTCGCGTTCAAACGCCTCGCAACCCCACGCCGAACAGGGCCCGACGCATGGATCAGTATCCTGGCCTTTCACCCAGCGGCGGCGAGAACCTCGCACTCTTACAACTCACCCATGTCTCAGGGCTGGGGCCCACGCTCATCCGCCGCCTGATCGAGCGCTGCGGCTCCCCGAGCCAAGCGATCGCCGCATCGCCCGCCCAATGGGGCTCCGTCAAGGGCATGCGCAAGGACCTGGCCGCCGCCCCTGGCCCCGCCCTCAAAGCCGCCCGCGATGCCGCCTTGCGCGAACTCGACCTCGCCTCATCGCTCGGGGTCCACATCGCCACCTATCTCGACGCGGACTACCCCTCCCTTCTCGCGTCGGCCCCGGGCAGCCCGGTCCTTCTATACGTTCGCGGCTCCATCACCGATCAAGATCGCTTCCCCGTCGCCTTGGTCGGCTCGCGCGACTGCTCCCAGTACGGGCTCGAACAAGCGAGGCGATTTGCGGGCACTTTGGCCCAGGCCGGTTTGACCATCGTCTCGGGCGGGGCCAAGGGCATCGACGCCGCCGCCCACACCGCCGCACTCATCGCCAAAGGCCGAACCATCGCCGTCATGGGCTGCGGGCTCTCCCACTGCTACCCAGAAGAACACGCCGAACTCTTCGAGAAGATCGCGGCCCACGGCGCCCTGGTGAGCGAACTGCCCCTGCGCACCCACCCCAGCGCCGAGAACTTCCCCGCCCGCAATCGCATCATCTCCGGGCTATCGCTGGGGGTCGTGGTCATCGAAGCCGGGCTCAAGTCCGGGGCGCTCATCACCGCCGAGGTCGCTGCCGAAGAGCACGGGCGCGAGGTCATGGCCCTCCCGGGCCGGGTCGACTCACCGGCGTCACGCGGGACGCTGCACCTGCTCAAGTCGGGCGGCGCGGCCTTGGTGACCGAGCCCGCCGATGTCATCCACACCCTCGAATCCGCCGCCCGCCACCTCATGAATGACACCCACGCCGCTCGCTTCGCCCTTCGGCCACTGGAGAACCACGAGCAAACTCCAACGCTCTTCACTGCCTCGCCCACGCCATCTCAACCGCCGGTGCTGGCCACACCGACGCAAACGCGCATTCTGGAAGCCATGTCGGCCCGCACAACCTTCGACCAACTGGTTGCAACCACGGAACTTGCGCCCCATCGCCTGCGCGCGGAGCTCACCTTGCTGGAACTGGCCAAACGAATCCGACGCGAAGGCGCGGGGTTTCGGCGCACCGACGACGATACCGCCTAAGTCTGCGAAAGCCGGAAACCCGGATCAAACTTGTTGGGGCGTTCTTTGCGCTTCCGGTGAAAAATCCGACCGAATCGCGAACAAACCCGCTTGACGTGCGGTACCTGATATGCTATCGTCACCCGAACAAGTCGCAAGACAACTGATCGGGTCGGAAGAAAGTGTACGATAGATACGGTGAAGGGTCGGGCTGTGGAGCAAGGCCGATCGACCCAACGCACGGCGCGCGGGCGCCACAGGGAGCAATCGCGGGCGGGCTGTCCGCGAGCGCTCCGGCAAGGATGGACGCATGCTCCTCACGCACATGGCGGTGCTGAGGTTGGGACCTGGTGGGGACTATGTGACCGAGTTCGGCGAAAGCGCCGAGCGACGGGCACAACTTGTCCGGCGACAAGGGCGAGGGGCAGAAGGCGGCGCGAGCGCTGCCCAGGAAGATGCCAAGTCCTTCACGCCCCCTGGTCGCGACGATGGAGTCTTGGCCCTTGGAGGGGGCGATGGTGGGTTGGCTTCGCGACGGGCATGGATGACTGGCGGGGCGCCGGGCGATGGACAGGGCGAGTTGGCCCGGAGCGCGGGCACGCTGGCGGCGGCGGCGGCCGAGCTAGCCCGGCAAGGCCGCTCGCTGAGCAAGTTGCTGGAGGTTTGGTCAGGATGGCATCGCTGGCTGGCCGGGTCGCTGGAACGATTGAACGAGCTGGTTCGCGGGGGCGAACGAGCAGCGCAGGCGACGTTTCAAGCCCTTTGGGGGGAAGAACTTGCAGACGATTCCCACACCGGCATGTTGGCCACGAACCCGCCTGGCGCCACGGCGCCAAGCGCGAGCAACGCGGAACAGACTGGTGATTCACGAACGACGGATGGGGCAGCGGCGGGCATGTCGGCCCGCGCACAGGCGGATGACACAGTTGAAAGGACGGCACGCCATGAATCTGACTCC
This sequence comes from Phycisphaerales bacterium, assembly GCA_021732675.1. Classification (GTDB taxonomy): domain Bacteria; phylum Planctomycetota; class Phycisphaerae; order Phycisphaerales; family UBA1924; genus RI-211. The sequence goes on along the minus strand of JAKFUN010000025.1, from coordinate 5,086 downwards.
AAAGCAGTTGCGCATCCTCCAGTTGATCCGGGATTGGCGTATCCGCCGGGGCTTCTCCCCGACGATGCAAGAGCTCGCGGACGAGATCGGCGTCAGCAAGGTCACGGTCTTCGAGCACGTCGAGGCGCTCATCAAGAAGGGCGCGCTGGTGCGCGAGCCGAACAAGGCACGCTCTTTGTCGATCGCTGAGGGGATCGCCGTGCCGGACGAGGCCCGCCCCCTGCGCTTCCCCCTGGTGGGCAAGATCGCCGCGGGCAACCCCATCGAAAAGGTCGCCGAGACCGACGAGGTCGACCTGGCCGACGTGCTGGTGGGCAGCGTGCGCGGGGCCAACTCGACCTTCGCACTCAAGGTCGAAGGTGACTCGATGCGCGACGAGGGCATTCTCGACGGCGACTACGTGCTGATCGAACGCACCCAAACCGCCACCAACGGCGACAAAGTGGTGGCCCTACTGCCCGACGGCTCGACCACCCTGAAAACCTTCTACCGCGAAGACGACCATATTCGTCTTCAGCCCGCCAACCCGCAGTTCGAGCCCATCCGGGTGAAGTACTGCCAGGTGCAAGGAATCGTCAAGGGTGTGGTGCGCCGCTACGGGCGCTAAAGGCGGCTGCGATCGCCCTTTCACGCAGTCTTGGTGCCTCGATGCCGCATGCCGCGATGCCTTCCGGGGCTGTCATGCTGTGCGCGCCCGCACACGAGCCCGAAACACGAGCCAGGGTCTCAGTGGCGCTCGCCCGCGTAATGTGCTTTGACGTTGCGCCGAGGTTGAATCCAGAAGAAGGCATCTAGGCAAAAGGCATCGCGGCATCGAGTGAGGGCGACGGCCACAACTCGCCCGCCGCGAGGACGCTCACACGCCACGCGCCGGGATCGGTTCGCCGCACTCGGGGCATGAAGCGGCACCGAGCGGCAAACCCACCAGCAGGTAGCGGCACTTCGGGCATTCGCACCGCCGACGCCTGCGCGCGGTCCGGCGACGCCTTAGATATCCCGGGAGACACGCCACGTTCGCGGCGGCAAAGACGCTGGTGACCAGGAAAACCAGGTCATGACCGATCCCCCACCAAACCATGTTTCCCAGGAAAACAGTGCCGGTCATCGGATCCGGGTCGGAAAGGAAGCGGACGTTGTAGTACGGAACGTGCGCGGCGTACTTTGCGCTCAGCGTGCGCCGGGCAAAGGTTTCCACGGCCGCGCTTGGCGGGGCCTCGCTCCAGCCAGTTACCCCAAAGCGAATCGGAGAGCGCGACCACCACGGGGCGATAAGACCGACGTCGAGAGTGTCGCTGTCGAGGTACACCTCGTACATCCGGTCCGGGTACTCGGCGTAGAGACGGGTGAGTTCATCGGCGCTGTCTTCGTCACTGACAAGGCGGGGCCCTTCGGGAGCGTCATAGATGGAAGCGATCGACTCGCTGCAGTTGCAGTAGTCGCCGGTGGAAGCGTCTCGAACAAAGTTCAGGAGTCCCCCGGCGGGCGTTTCGGAGTGCCGGTCGGCGACAAAGTAGAAGTCGATGCCGCAGAGCAGTGAGAGGGCCAATGCGAGCGCAGGACTGCCGATCCAGGCGGGCTGCCGGAAGGTGGTCCAAGCTCTGCTCAAGGCTCGCCGCATGACGAAGTATTCGTGCGTGAGCGCTGTTGGGCATGAACAAAATCGGCTGTGGTCGAAAGCCGCAAAGAAAAACCCCACGATGCGTCCGCATCGTGGGGTTGAGGTTGTGTTCCTTGTCAGAACCCGGCGGGTACCGCCGGGCCACCCAAATCGCCCCTTCTCGGAGAGAGGGGGTACCCGGATTACTTCCCGTCCTTGATCGCCGCTTGAGCCGCGGCCAAGCGGGCGATCGGCACGCGGAAGGGCGAGCAGCTCACGTAGTCCATGCCCACGTTGTGGCAGAACCACACGCTCTTGGGGTCGCCACCGTGCTCGCCGCAGATGCCGATCTTGAGGTCCGGCTTGGTGCTGCGGCCCTTCGTAACGCCCATGTCAATGAGCTGGCCCACGCCGCCGGTGTCCAGGGTTTGGAAGGGGTCGGCGGGCAGCAGCTCGCGTGAGATGTAGTCGGGCAGGAAGGTGCCGATGTCGTCGCGTGAGAAGCCGAAGGTCATCTGCGTGAGGTCGTTGGTGCCGAAGGAGAAGAAATCGGCCTTCTCGGCAATCTCGTCGGCGGTGACGGCCGCCCGGGGGATCTCGATCATGGTGCCGATCTTGATGTCCAGGCGGGGCTTGTAGTCCTCGGCTTCCTTCACCTTGGCGATGCTCTGCTCGACCAAGTCGCGCAGGTAGGCCAGTTCCTTCTTAGTGCCCACCAGCGGGATCATGATCTCGGGCATGGCCTTGATGTTGGAGCGCAGGCAGTCGATGGTCGCCTCGACGATCGCGCGGACCTGCATGTCCAGGATCTCGGGGTAGGTGACGCACAGGCGGCAGCCGCGATGGCCCAGCATGGGGTTGGCCTCGTGCAACTGCTGCACGCGCTGCTTCACCTTGGCCAGGGGAATGCCCATGATCTTGGCGAGCTCGGCCTGCTGGGCTTCCTCGTGGGGCACGAACTCGTGCAAGGGCGGATCGATCAGGCGGATGGTGACCGGCATCCCCTTCATGGCCTTGAAGAGGCCCATGAAGTCGTCGCGCTGGAAGGGGAGCAGCTTTTCCAGGGCCTTGATGCGGGCTTCCTGGGTTTCGACCAGGATCATCTCACGCATGGCGCGGATGCGATCGCCCTCGAAGAACATGTGCTCAGTACGGCACAGGCCGATGCCTTCAGCCCCGAAGTCGCGAGCTCGCTGGGCGTCGGCGGGCGTGTCGGCATTCGTACGCACGCCCAAGGTGCGGTACTTGTCGCTCCACTTCATGACCTGGGCGAAGTCGCCGGACATGCGGGGCTCGACGGTGGGGACCATGCCGAGCATGACCTCGCCGGTGGAGCCGTCGATGGAGATGATGTCGTCGCGGGTGACCTTCTGGCCCTTGATGGTGAAGGTGCCTTTGGCGAGGTCGATCTGGAGTTCGCCGGCGCCGACGACGCAGCACTTGCCCCAGCCGCAGGCGACGACCGCCGCGTGGCTGGTGCGTCCGCCGGTGCTAGTCAAGATCGCGGCCGCGCTGTGCATGCCCTCAACGTCCTCGGGGCTGGTGAACTCGCGTACGAGAATCACCTTTTCGCCCTTGGCGGCACGGTCCACGGCTTCGCCCGCGGTGAAGGCGGGCTTGCCGAAGGCGGCACCGGGCGAAGCGGGAATGCCGCGAGTGAGAACCTCGATGTTCTTCTTCTTGGCGGGGTCGAAGCTGGGGAGCAGGAGCTGGGTCAAGTCGGCGGCCGGAATCCGCAGCAGCGCCGTCTTCTCGTCGATCAGGCGCTCCTTCACCATGTCGCAGGCGATGCGCACGGCGGCGAAGCCGTTGCGCTTGCCGGTGCGGGTCTGGAGCATGTAGAGCGTGCCGCGCTCGATGGTGAACTCGATGTCCTGCATGTCCTTGTAGTGCTTCTCGAGCTTGTTCTTAATGTCGAGAAGCTGCTGGTAGACCTTCTTGTTCCACTTGGGCATCTGGTCGACGCTCTGGGGCGTGCGAATGCCAGCCACGACGTCTTCACCCTGGGCGTTGATGAGGAACTCGCCGTAGAAGGCGTTCTCGCCGGTGGCGTTGTTGCGGGTGAAGGCGACGCCGGTGCCGGAGTCTTCGCCCATGTTGCCATAGACCATGGTCTGGACGTTGACGGCGGTGCCGTTGAGGCCCGAGATGCCGGCGATGCGCCGGTAGCTGACGGCGCGGTCACCGTTCCAGCTCTTGAAGACGGCTTCGATGGCGAGCTCAAGCTGCTTGAAGGGGTTCTGGGGGAAAACTTCGCCCTTGTAGCGCTGGTAGACGGCCTTGTACGCCTCGCAGAGTTCGATCATGCCCTGCTCGGGGACGTCGGTGTCGGTGTGGGCCTTGTACTTGGCCTTGATCTTGTCGAAGGCTTCTTCGAAGTAGTGGTGGTCGACGCCCATGACAACGTCGCCGAACATCTGAATGAGCCGGCGATAGCTGTCGTAGGCGAAGCGGGCGTTGCCGGTGCTGTTGGCCAGGCCGACAACGCTCTGATCGGTCAGGCCCAGGTTCAGAATGGTGTCCATCATGCCCGGCATGCTGACGGCGGCGCCGGAGCGAACGCTGACCAGCAGCGGGTTGTTGTTGTCGCCGAACTTCTTCTCGGTTTCCTTCTCGATGATGGCGATGTTCTTGTGAACCTCGTTCATCAGCCCGTGGGGCAGGCGCTGGCCGTTGCGGTAGTAGGCGGCACAGGTGTCGGTGGTGATGGTGAAGCCGGGGGGGACAGGCAGCTTGATGGTGGTCATGTCGGCCAGGTTGGCGCCCTTGCCACCCAGGAGGGCCTTCATGTCAGCCGCCCCTTCGGTACGGGTCTGGCCGAAGTAGTAGACCATCTTGCCGGGCTTGGCCCGGAGGTTGGGCGAGCCCGAGGCCTGGGTCTCACCCTTGCGGGCGACCTTCTTGACGGCCTTCTTGGTGGACTTCCCGGCTTCGTGCTGAATAGACGGACGCGCCTTCGCGGTGGACATTTCGCTGCCTTTCCACTTCGTGCTTGTCCCGGCGTGGCGACCGACAGGGAAACTCCCCTGCCAAAGGCTTTCCACACCCGGGTTCGGCGTATGAACGGGTGACAAACCGGCCGCTGGTTAGAGCGGCTCCCAAGGCAGCAAGTCTAGGGACCCTGCGCGACGCTGACGACCATTTCACGATACGCGGCGTGCGAATTCATGTTTTCCGCGTTCGAAGCGATACGCTTGCGCTGCGTGGCTTTACAGCGTTTAGCGTGCTCATTGGCACCAGCCGCCTTGTTGGCCAGATGGCCGCGGGGGTGGGGGTTGGCGGCTTTGTGTTCAGGTGAGTCCGGCCGCCATGGGCGCTGGAGCATCTTCGCCAGACCACGCCAGCGCCTGAGCGAACTCCAAGCCCAGGATCGCCTCGCAAGACCCTTGTCCACAACTACTTGCAACGAAGCATCCCCGCCCTTCACCGGCGGATTGATCGGGGCAATTGCGTATGACTTTGGCGCGACCTTCGAGCCTCGTGTGGGCC
>JAKFUN010000212.1 GCA_021732675.1 Phycisphaerales bacterium | reverse complement strand
CTCTCAAGTCGGGCTGCGCCAGCTTGCGGGGGTGGGGGGGTTGGTGGTGGCGCGCTGGGCGAGCGATGAGGCTGAGCTGATGCCCCACGGGGGCGTGGCCCAGGTGGCGGAGCTCGTGCGGCTGTTGGGCCAAGCAGGGGCCACGACTTGGAACGCAGCGCCAGCCAACCTCGACCAACCCGGGCCCACCCGCGAGCAGTTGCAGGAGGCCCTCCAGCGAGTGAAGTCTCCCCGGGGGGTGGAGTTGTTGCTGGATCAACCCCGGCGCTGGGAACTCGGCTGGCCCAATGACCCGCTGATCGATCGGATGTTGAACCGGTTGATGGCGCCTCCGCTCGTGGCGATCGTGGGCCCGGCGAATGTCGGCAAGAGCACCCTGACCAACGCCCTGAGCGGGGCGGCCACGTCCATCGTCGCCGACGAGCCCGGCACCACCCGGGATCATGTTGGGGTGAGCGTCGAGGTGGATGGGCTGGTGATTTGGTTGATCGATTGCCCCGGGCTGCGCGAGGTTGATGAGTCCGCCGAGGGGGAGATCGAACGCCTTGCGATCGAGGCCTCGCTTGTGGTGGCCTCTCGGGCGGACCTGGTTATCTTGGCGGCGGACCCGCACACGGTGCGTTTCGGGGCACCGAGCGGGCTGGGGGACATCTCAGCGCGAAGCCTGCGGGTGTCGCTCCGGGCGGACCTCGCGGGCCAATCGATCAAGCGCGGCTGGCTCCAGGTGTCTGACTCGGGCAAGCTGTTGGGCGAGTACCAGAGAAACTACGCATCGCTGTTTGATCATGTGCTGAGCGTGCACGAGGGGTATGGGGTGGAAGAGCTCAAGGGCAGGATCCGCCGCAAGCTCGTGCCCGATGAAGCGCTCGAGGCGAAGTTGGCGTGGCGATTTTGGGTCCAAGAGGCCACTCGGCCATGAGCTTTCCGGACGGGTGGCGCGGGCTTCCGGCCCGTGATTTCTGCTCGCGCTGCGTCGTTCGGTCCGGGCTAGGGCCGCCCGGGCCTGGCATGCGCGATCCAGCCCGCCGGTTTTGATGGCTTTGGGCATGAGGGCTTGGGGCCTACACTTCGCCCTTGGGGTTTGAACAGTCACTTTTGCGAGGTCATGCGACGCCATGGACGAACGGCAAGTACAAATTCGCGAGCGGGCGGGTCTGGAAGAATCCCGGCTCAATCAAGATTTCATTGATTGGCTTCGCAAGTGGGGCACGCCGATTTTGTTCGTGGCGGCGATCGGGGCGGCTGGCTTTGCGGTGCAGCAGCGCTGGGCCAAGGCCAAGGCCGAGAAGGTCGACAACGCGTTCATTGAACTGAGCAACGCCGGCCAGGGGGACAACCCCAGCCCGGATGCCCTGACCGCCGTGGCGACTGAGTACGACGGGGTGCGGGCGGTCGGGCAGTTGGCCCGGTTGCAGGCGGCGGATGCGTATTTGGATGCGGTTCGCCGCGGGATTCGGCTTGGCGCGACCTTCAAGGTGAACGAGAAGGGCCAGCAGGACGGCACGCTGGAGAACGCTGAGGACGTCTTGCAGCCGGAGCTCAAGGCGACCTACCTGAGCCAGGCGGGCGAGCTGTATCAGGCGGTCTACGCCAAGAGCGAGGGGCAGCCGGCCAAGGTGTTGATGGCGGTGAACGCCGCGTACGGGCTGGCGGCGGTCGCGGAAGCGCAGGAAAAATACGACCTGGCCAAAGGGTGGTACGAGAAGATCGTGGCCATGACCGATCAGACGCCCTTCCAGGCCCACGCGGAGATCGCCAAGGCCCGCAGCAACAAGCTGGCGGACCTGGCGAAGTTGACTCCGGTGCTTAGCTTGGCTGAGCTGCCCAAGCGCCCCGAGCCTCCGGCCCCGCCCAAGCCTCCGACGCCGATCCCGGCGCCTTCGGTGCCTCAGCCGGCGCCGGCTGGGGAGGCGCCCGCCGGCAGCCCGGCGACCAGCCCTGCTCCCAGCGCAACCCCCGAGCCCGCGACGGACCCGGCGACTCCGAAGTGATGGGCGTGGCGGGAACTGGGTCGTCTCATGGCAAAGGTTGAGAAGCCGGTTCAAGCAAGCGGCGAGCCCGACGAGGCGAGCGCCGCCGGGTTGGTGCTGCCCGGGGGACGCATCGACGCCGACAGCGTTCGGGCGGCGCTGGACAAGGCCCGCGATCTCGGCCAGGAGACCGACGAAGAAGCTCTGCGCACCGTGCGGTTTGCACTGAAGCACGACCTCAACAAGCGGCTGGACAGGTACCTCGTCGATCGCATTGCGTTTTTGTCGCGCACCCAGGTCCAGCGACTGATTGATGAAGGGGGCGTGAGCGTCAATGGACGCGCCCCCAAGGCATCGACCAAGCTTGGGAAGGGTGATGTGGTGGAGGTGGTGGTGCCGGAGCCGCCCCCGAGCAACGTGCAGCCCGAGGACATCCCGCTTGATGTGATGTTCGAGGATGCGCACATGATCGTGCTGAACAAGCAGCCCGACATCATCGTGCACCCGGCACGCAGCAACCTCAAGGGCACCATGTTGTCGGCGTTGGCGTTTCACTTTTTGAACCGCTCGAAGGTGGGGGGGACGCTGAGCACGGTGGGGGAGGAGTTCGCCAGGCCCGGGGTGGTACACCGGCTGGATCGCCAGACCAGCGGGTGCATTGTCTTTGCCAAGAGCGAGGAAGCCCACTGGAAGCTGGGCAGGCAGTTTGAGCAGCGCCGGGTGGACAAGCGGTACGTGGCGCTGGTGCATGGCAATGTGGAGCCGGACGTGCAGGTGATCAACCTGCCGCTGGGCCCGCACCCCAGCCGCGAGAAGGGGTATCGGGAGAAGAACGTGGTCCGCCACGACGAGCTTGGGCGCGAGGCGATCACGGTGGTGCGGGTGCGTGAGCGCTACACGGTTGATGGTCCAAAGCCCCGGCACTATTCGCTGATTGAGCTGGAGCTCAAGACCGGGCGCACGCATCAGATTCGCGTGCATGTGTCGTACAACGGGTGGCCGATCGTGGGCGACGACATGTACGGGGGGCGGGCCTTGCTGAAGGGGACGCTTGAGGAAGTGCCGGCGCCACCCGCGAACCCGGCGACGACGCCGATGGAAAAAGCCGCTCGCGAACGCCAAACCCGCGACATGCTCATCTCGCGCCAGGCCCTGCACGCGACGGTGCTCGGCATCCGTCACCCCGGAACTGACGAGCCCATGCAGTTCATCGCGCCCTTGCGGGGCGACATGCTGGAGACGGTGCGGGCGCTGCGGGCCGCGGGGCCGGCGATGGTGGTGGAGGCGGCTGGGGCGACGGTGGATTTGGGGAAGCTGGTGCCGTGAGGGGTGTTCGAGGCATGAATCATTGAATGTCTCGCCCGCGAACACCGCCGGGCGTGTGCAGTACCGGGATGCCGTACGAATATCGCGACCCTTGCCAATTCCCCTCGCCGTACCAATACGGCGGCAGGAGTTTGGAGGGCTGAATGGCACGCGCCGAACCGTCAGTCATCCCCACCGGGATTCCCGAAACCTGGTGCGTGTACTCGAAAGTGCTCTCCGCCCAGTCTACTCGAGAAAAGAAGGCGCCCTTGCGATCCGGATACGACACATCAGTGAGCTTGACGGGTCCCCATTGGTCGGGCCCGGTGCGCAGCTCTGCTACCCAAAAGTCGGGATGCGCGAGAAAGGACGAAGAATAGGAGTAGTCGGTGGCGTACTCCACGCGATGTCTTGGCCTTGCAAAAACAGGTGAACGCGGCGAGTTTTGATAATACAACTCTGACATCGGAAGATTCCAATATACTGTCATATCAAAGTAGTTGGCGGTCGTGACAAAATCGCCCACCCGTATCACGCCATAGGTCGCGGCAGGGTCGATGAAGCAGGGAGTTGTATCTCTGTAGTCTGAAGCATACTGCGAGAGAATAGTCACATGTGTGCGGATATTTGAGAGCGAAACCGCTTGATCGCCGAAGGATCGAACGCGGGACAACTGCGGAATAATCAACGCGGCGAGCACCGACGCGATGACCATCACCAACAGTGTCTCGATCAACGTGAATCCGGCTGTCCGAGACGGCGAAATGCCATTACTTTGAGCTTGAGTCGCGTTTGGGCGACGTGTGGACCAAAATCCGAGCACGAGCAAGATTAGGAAAGCGCCGATGATCGCGAGGTGCTGGGGTGCTGAAAGGCGAAAATCATGGAACTCACGGATCTTGCCGACGCACCCGCATGTCGGTGCCTGGGCGAGATAGGCCTGAGTCCCGTATGCCGCAAAAAACAACAAGAGGAGCCCGATCCCGGCTCCCAAAGCCAGTCGCAGGTTGCCAGCACCGAACGCTGCGACACATACACCCACTTCTGCTATCGGGACCAAGCCTGTCACTAGCGGTCGCAAGCCGCCCGGGAGCAACGACCACGTTTGAAGCGCCTGGCTAAAGTCGGAGAGATCAAGAAGTTTGAGGGCACCACTCCCGCCGAGGCCGATGAGGGCCGTAAGTCCCGCGACTCGAAACCCGACGTCCACGAGGGAAGCCCTTTCGAGCCCCTCGTGAGACGCCGGGAGACCTTTGGAGTTTGGTAATGAGTTCATGATTGAGTCGTCAACTGGGTCAGTCGGTGACGGGGTCGACGGGGCTCACGTTGCAGGCGGGGCCGCTCGCTTCGCTGCACCGACGGATACTCGTGAAAGTCCGAGCGTCTTGGGCGTAGACGCAGAGGCCCGTTCTTTGCTGCACGCCCACCAGCCAGGCACATGGTGCGTCGTAGCCGGCGAGATTAAGCTGCCCGCTTGCTTCGACCGGTTTGAAACAGGTCGACTGGGTGCTGAGCGCCGTACATATGTTGCCGGGGGCGGTCGCCGGGCACGCGTCGCCGGCGCCATTCGAATAGCACGCTGCGACCGTGGCCGCCGAAAGCCCAGTGACGCTCGTGATGAGGAGCAGCAGGTCTTTGCTTCTAAGCAGCCGAATGTCCGACATGTGTGAAGAGAAATTGGACATAATATCTCCTTGAGAATGGGGTTCCAGCACCAGCAACACGAACGACGCATTCGTGCGAGACAAGTATGGGTCGAGCACCTTAGCCGCTACTGAGCGCTACGACGAGATCGTCGCGCATATCGGATTGAAACTAGGCAAACGACTGCGATTGCGAGCACCGCCCACCCGTACAAGCGCCACGTCGTAGCGGATGTGGGTCTTTGGATGGGAGCGATCGCGAAGTCTCGTTGAGTATCTCCGTGTAGCTCGGTCGCACGAGCAACGTTTGGGCGATAGTCGTACACAGACTTGAAAGTCGGCGTGCCACGCGCCGGATCAGTTCCGGCTGGAGTCGGCACTGCCGTCAGGGCTGCAAACTGTTCGTTTGAGCACTCAGAGATCTGCGCGAGGTTCATTATTTTAGAGGTGAAACCTTGGGTGGTCGTGAAGGTCGCTCTCGACGCGAACCAGAGCCCTTTAGGGCCAATTTTTTTCCAGTCAGAGAGCACGACACGGCGGTCCTCGTCGTGAGTGGTGTCGCTCGGAATGGAATCGAAGTACTCCTCGACAAAGGCGCGATTGTTGGTAGCGTCCCACTTTAGGAGGTACTTGATAATGAGCCCGTTGCTGCCTTTGGCCTCCATGGACCATCGATCGCCGACTTTGTGTACACTCACTGGGGCAAGCGACACCGGCGTGTCGCCGTTGAATCCCCCAAAGTGCAAGACGCAGATGAGATTGGCCCAAGTGAACCGGAAAGCTGCGGGGTCTTGGCCGGGCCGAGTCGCGCCGGGGTCGTAGACTTGGAGCTGGGTGGGATTCAGTTGCCATGCGACATCTGGAGTGACCACCACATCAAAAAAAGAGCCCAAAGGTGATGTGGAGTTTGCTCGCCAGTTGTTCTTTGACCACAGCCACAGCGAGTTTTTTCCGATCTTGCCACTCGTCGCGGCTTCGTGCTCAATCTGTTGAATGTCCCAGCGTTTGGGATGGTCGGGGTGACCCTCGACCTCCCGGCGCATGGCCTCAAGCTTCGCCGGTTCTACGGGGGGGTAGTTTTCTATAGTGTCGATATCGATTTGCATGCCCGGGAGCGAAAGGGGGTCGGCGGAGCGAGCCCATTCGGCTTTGACCCATTCCATGACCGTCGCTTCGGAGGGCTCTGCGGCGGACTGAGCCGCAACGAGCGATGGATTCGTCATCAGGGAGGCACATATCGCAAGGACTGAAGTCCGGATGATTGCCATGTAACGAGCTTACAGACTCAGAAATCCTCCTGCAAGCGCTAATATCTACAATTCGGCTTTCCACCGACTTGGAAAGCCATGGTGGTGGTGTAAGCGTTGCCGCGTAGACTTGCGGTACACCGAGCGCCGGAAGGTCGCATTTGGCGGGCGAGCGAGAAGCCATTGTGACAAGGAATCTTACCCAATCCGCTCGCGCCCGCCCATGTAAGGCCTCAGCACCGGCGGAATCGTGATCGACCCATCCGCGTTTTGATGATTTTCCAAGAGGGGAATCAGGAATCGCGGGCTGGCCAGCACGGTGTTATTCAGCGAGTGGCAGAACGTCGTCTCACCCTTGCCCCCCGCCCCACCCGGGCGATAGCGCATGTTGAGGCGCCGACACTGGAAGTCATACAGGCGGCTGGCACTATGGGTTTCGCCATATTCGCCCTGCGGGACGCCGTCCTTCACCGGGCCACGCCCGGGCATCCAGCTTTCGACGTCGACCATGTCCGCGTTCTTTGGGCCCAGGTCCCCCGTGCAGCATTGCAGCAGCCGATAGGGAATGGCGAGGCTCTGGAGGAGTTCTTCCACGTAGCCGATCATCTTTTTGTGCCACGCGCGGCTCTGCGCCTCGTCCGCCTCACAGATCACCACCTGCTCCACCTTGTCAAACTGGTGAATGCGATAGAGCCCGGCGGTGTCTTTGCCAGCCGCCCCAGCTTCGCGCCGGAAGCATGTCGACACGGTGACGTAGGTGAGCGGCAGGCTCGCCTGATCCAAAATCTCGTCCATGTGCACGCCCATCAGCCCGACCTCGCCAGTGCCGGTGAGAAACTGGTCGTAGCCGCCTCCGCGTTTGGATTCTTCGATGTGGTACGCCTGTTCGCGCCCGGCGGGGAAGAAGCCGGTGCCGACCATCGCCTCTTCGCGGACCAAGACCGGCACGGACATGGGCTTGAAACCTTTGCCGAAGGTCATGAAATCCGTCGCGTAGCGGAGCACGGCGAGGTGAAGGGCCATGCCGTCGCCGGTCAGGATGTAGCTGCGGGTGCCGCCGATTTTGACGCCGCGCTCAAAGTCGGCGAGTTTGAGATCGCGCACGAGGTCGATGTGGCTCTTGGGGGTGAAGCCGCGTTGCTCGGCGAAGGGGCGTGAGGCGTCAAAGCCTGGGGGGTTCCAGGTGCGGATTTGAATGTTGTCGTCGCTTCCCTTGCCGCGGGGGCT
>JAKFUN010000024.1 GCA_021732675.1 Phycisphaerales bacterium | reverse complement strand
GCATCATTCCCAGAATGAGCTGCAAGCGTTCGACGACATAGGTCATGTTGGCGGGCCGATCGGCGGGGTCGATCTCCACGCAGTTCATGATCAGCTCGTTGAGCATGGTGGGGATGTGCGGGTTGTGCAAGGATGCAGGATCCGGGCGGGGCACCATGCTGTCATCCAGACGCCCCACCAGCGAATCGCCCTTTGCCATGGCGGTCGGCACCGTCCGCCCGGTCAGCAAGGCGTACATGGTCGCCCCGAGGTTGTAGACGTCGGTCTTGGCGGTGATGGCGCGGCGGTGCACCTGCTCGGGCGCGATGTAGTCCGGGGTTCCCTGGATGCGGGTCTTGACCGTTCCCTCTTTGCACGACTGCCCGAGGTCGATGATTTTGGCCTGGATGACGGTCTTGCCATCTTCCACCGCCGTCACCATCATGACGTTGTTGGGCTTCATGTCCGCGTGGACATACCCGCGCGAGTGCATGTGCTTGAGGGCGTCGGCGACCTGGACGAAGAGGGCGACCGCCGCTTCCATGCTCTTGGGGGGCGTCCGGTCCAGCGACACCCCGTCCAGCAGCTCCATGACCAAAAAGACCTCGACGAGCTGGAAGATCTGGCGGCGTTGCTTCTCCAGCCGGATGATCTTGCGGATGTTGGGGTGGTCCAGGTCGGTGGCGACCTTGTACTCGTAGATGGCTTGCTGGAGAAAGCGATCGTCCTTGGCGCTCCCGCGATGGACGTGCTTGAGGGACCAGACCTGCTTGGACTTGGGGTCTTGCACCACGTAGACCACCGACGCCGCCCCGAGCCCGAGTTCGCCAAGAACCCTGAACCCGAGCACCTCGTCGTTGACCTTGAAATGTGGTACCGGGTCTTGCATGCGCGTTCCGCCGAGCATCGCCCGACGCTGTTTGGCTGCTGTTGCCTCTTGGGCGGCTTCTTGGGCCCCCACCACACCCGCTGCTCCGGGGCCGTCGGGCGGCCCGTTGCCGCCCCGCTCCGCGTTCCTTCGTCTTGTTCCCTGCCCCAGCGCTTTGGACGCTGGCTCCGTTCTTCGACCTAACCGCCCTCTGATTTCACGGATTCTCGGACATGTAACCAAACGGAGGAGGTCCGCCGGGTCAGGCCGAGGGTATCCACCCAGCCGCGGGTTGTGCGACGCGCGGGCCGGGTAGAACGGTATGCGACTCGCGCGATTGCGGTTGCAACTTTCGGGAGCTTCGCCGTGCGTTTCTTTGAAAAGCCCGCCGCCAAAAACAAAGATCGCCGGCCCCAGACCGGCGACGAGATCTGTGTATTCAAAGCCCCAACTAACCCGGGCTCTAACGAATACCGGCGATCTCCCCTCGGAACGCGGCTTCAGGGAAGAAGCGTCCCGGGCTGGGGGTCGCGACCAGTTGGCTGTGCAGATAGACGTGATCGGCGGGGATCTTCAGTTCGCGGCACAGCGAACCCACCAACTGGGTCAGACGCCGCACCTGGGTCGCGGTGAAGGGGCGGCGTTCGCCGTCGCCCACCAGGCAGATCCCCAGCGCGTTGCGATTGAACCAATCCGCGTCCTTGCCCGCGGCATGTGCCCCCGCCACCTGATCCAGCCAGCGGGCCCCGACGTGCAACTCCCCGTCGTCCAGCCCGCTGCCATTGCCGATCACAAAGTGATAGCCCAGCCCGCGCAGGCCCATCTTGCGGGCGTCGGTCTCCAGCGTCGCCGGGGTGGCAAACATCGAACCCGAATCATGAATCACGATCGCCTTCCAGCGGCTCGAATCGATGATCCGCGTCTTGGGCGTCGAGAAAATCACCTCGACCGTGTCCGGACCGGCGGTCGCCATCAGCGGGGGAATCGTCAACCCCTGCGAGGCGGGGACCGCGCGCGGATCCACCATGACCAGGCCGCCACCGACCAGCGTCATCGCGGCCAGCAACGCCCCGACCACGACCTTGGAACGCCGCGTGACGCCCGCACCCTTGCGCGACGAACGGCGAGACTTTGACTTGGCGTTCACGCTTGCCATGAGAACCTTCATCACGGGGTCAGAAGCCTTCCCGACCCGGAACCTTCAACTTGCCCACAACAACCCCACCTGCCTTGGCCAACCCAGCCTGCCCTGGCCAAGCTCCGAACCCTGGCCGCCCCGCGATGGTGTGACCAACGCATGAGCGACGCACGACTTGAGCGTGCAGCAAGGAAATCGTCCGAATGGTCTTCACCTATTCACAAGCGACTGCAAATTCCTTGCACTCGCAAGGATATCCGCGTCCCCGGTGCTGGGTGGTCCGACTATTCGGTAAGTTTGTTGCGCGTCCGACTTGGCGTTATCTCTCCACGAAGTGCCCGCAGACTTTCCACAGGCGGTTCACTCGGCCACGCCCAACAGGCGCTGGCGGATATTCGGACGCCGCGTCCCATACTGGTCATAGATGTACGAGGGGGCCCGCTTCCCACGCAGCGCGTCATTGCGGTCGTACTGGCTGTAGGGCTCATCGGGCGAGAAAATCGGCGTCGAACACCCCCCGAAGGCGAGCAGTGCCAGCCCCACAACGCCCATCAGCAGGACCCCGCCCCGCCGGTGCCCTGCGCTTTGATCGCTCCCACCATGCCCATTCCGAATCATGTTCATCGCCCCGTTACTCCAAGCTCGCCTACGCCGCGGACTCCAAAAACAGTGTACCGCCCGGATTTCTCGGGCGGCACACCGGAGGAGAGAGAGATTCTTGCAAAGCCCCGCGCCAGCAGTCCCGTCGCGGATCAAAGAGCGGTCGTTGGAACCCCAAAATCCCGCAAGGTCAACCCAAACCGCGAGACTTCACTATGTCTTACCGAAAAACAGATCAGTGTGTTCGCAGATGTCAAGAAAATCTCGCTCCGAGATCATTCTTTTTTTGCCCCTGCCGTTCTTGCCGAACAATCAGGTATCATCACGGGTTTCTGCTAGTTTTCCGTTCGGGTCCTGGAGCAGTTCGCGTCGGCTGAGCAGTTGGCGGATGCCTTCGTAGATGACAGTGCAGGCCGCGGTCGCCAGGTTGAGCGACCGCTCCCCGGGAACCATGGGCAGCGTGACCAGCCGGTCGGGATACTTGGCCAGGAAGCCCTCGCTGAGCCCGGCGGTTTCTTTTCCGAATACCAGGGCGTCACCGCGAGACAAGGTGACATCGAAGACCGATCGGGTGGTCTTGGTGGTGAGCAGCCAGACCCGGGGGGGCGAGGCGGCCTGCGTGTACGCCTCCCAGGAGTCGTGCTCGGCAACGCTCAGCCTGGGCCAGTAGTCCAGCCCGGCGCGGCGGCAGGCTTTTTCGCTGGTGTCAAAGCCCAGGGGGCGAATCAGGTGCAGCCCGCACCCGGTGGCGACGCAGGTGCGGCCGATGTTCCCCGTGTTATTGGGGATCTCGGGTTCGACCAGCACCACATCGAAGAGGCGCGCAAGGGCCAGGCGGGGCGCGTTCGCCGGAGCTGGGTTACTTGCCGTCATGGGCCCGAATGTAGGCGTCCTCGGCCTTGCGGCGAGCCGCCACGCCCGGGTCGTTCTGGATCACCTTGTCCAACCCGGCCCGGACCGCGGGTTCTTCCAAGACCCCCCAGGTGCGCAGGGTGCCGTCGGTGCTGATGACCGACACCAGTGGAAACAGCGTCTTGTCGGTGGAAATGTTGCGCTGGGGCAGTCCCTGGGCGAAGAGCCCCCCGTTGGGGTCCAGCAGCATGGCGTGCTGGAGGGTCCGCGAGGCGAGAAACCCGCGAACCTTTTGCTCGAGCTTTTTGGGGTCGTTTTCCTGCTGGTTCTGCCCCCCATTTTGGTTGTTCTCGCTGATCGGGCTCAGCACGCCGACGACCGCGACATCGCGCCCGTGCTGGCGCTGCAGCAGCTCCATCCGGTCGATGGACGCGAAGCTCTGGCGGGCTTCGAGCCCCCAGTAATAAAGCACCACCACCCGGCCCTTGGTCGCAGGCTTGACCCCGCCCAGATACCCCGCATCGGGAATGGTCATCTTCACCGGCGGGTCTTCCTGATTGCCGTTGTTCCCGTCCGTACGGGGCTTGGCCGGCCACAGGGCTCGGTTGGCGTAGACCTCGGCGGCAGGCAGCTCGAACTCCACTTCTGGCAAGCGGGTGAGATCGACATTCGACCGATTGGCCTCGCTCTTGCGCTGGGCCGCGTCGGTGGCCTTGGCGGCGGCGTCGAGGGTCGCGTTGATCCCGGCTGCGGCTTCTCGCGTCTCTTTGGTCACCAGCTCCACCGCCGCCTCGACCGACTCGGAGGCGACGCTGGCGAATCGCATCTGCCCGGCGCGATCGATCACAAAGAAATCCGGGTCGCCGGCGGAGCGGAGGCCCGCCCGGAACTGGTCTTGGGCGTCCAGGGCCAACAGCAGCGTCGCGTCCTTGGGGGCCTCTGGTTTCTGGGCGTTCTGCCAGTCGTTCTTGCTGTGAACCCCGACGACCACCAGGCCTTGGGGCCCAAACTTCTCGGCAAGGCGCTTGGCCAGGGCGAAGGCTCGCTTGGAGGTCGGGACGTAATCGGTCCACAGGACGACGAGCACGGGCTTGCCCGCGATGGTGGCACCACTGATCGCGCTGCCGTTCTTCCAGTCGCTCAGCGTGCCCCACAAGGTGGCGTCAAAGGGCTTGAGCTCGAGCTTGTTCAGCTCTTGCCGCAGGCTTCCTTCGCCCTTGCGGATGATCCCATCGGTGGGCTGGATGGCCAGCGTGCTGGCCACTGAAAAGCCCATCAACCCTGCACACATGATCGCGACGGTTCGACGCATGACTGGCTCCTTCGGCATTCATCCCAGATGGGTACTCATGGTAGTAGGACGCCCGCCCCGGCTCCCGGTTCGCGGGGATGAAGTTGCGCGGGGGCGCTGGGGGTGCTTTAAGCCGCGGGTTCGCTCCGGGCGAGCTCCACCGACGCGGGTAGCTCCACGGTCATGGTCGTTCCCTGTTTCCAGACGCTCTCGACGCCGATGGCCCCACCCAGGCGGCGAACCGCGTGCTTGACGATGGCCAGCCCCAGCCCGGTTCCCCGGCGCTGGACATGCCCGGTGCGGGCGCCATCGACCTGATAAAAGCGTTCAAAGACCCGGTGCTGCGCGCCGTAGGGAATCCCGATCCCCTGGTCGATCACCCTGAAGCGCGCCCCGGGGCGCACGCTGGCCGGGGCGGGGGTCACCTCCCCCACCACCCGCACCTCGGTCTGCTCGTAGGCGAACTTGATGGCGTTATCGATCAGGTTGCGCAGCACCAGGAGCAACAGCTTGGGGTCGGTGTGCAGGCGTTCCAGTCGGGGATCGATCTCAAAGCTCAGCAGAACCGATCGCTCAGCAGCCGCGGGCTCGAGCACGTCGCGCAACGCCCCCACCACGTCCGAAAGGCGGCACACCGCCAGATCCACCGGGGCCTCGGGGGACTCCAGGCGTGACAGGTCCAGCAGGTCGCGCACCATGTCCTCCAGGCGGGCAACGTTGTTGGCGATCATTCTGGTCAGACGCTCGCGCATCGGTGCGTCGTCCCAGGCGCCGTCTTCGAGAGTTTCGACCGCCCCGCGGATCGAGCTCAGGGGGGTGCGCAGCTCGTGGCTGGCGTTGGCCACGAAGTCGGTTTTGAGCTGCACCGCCGTGGCCAGCTCGGTGACGTCGCGCATGGTCATGATGACGCCCAGCGGGCCGGCCCCCCGGCTGTGAGCCGCGAAGACTTGATACAGCCGCGCCCCATCCGGCCCGGTCAGGCGCACCTGCCCCTGCCCTTGGCCCCCTTGCAACGCCCCGGCGTGCAGGGAGAGAATCTCGGCCTGGGTGAAGAGCTCTTCAAAGTTTCGGCCCAACAGGGGGCCCGGGCGATCGCGAAAGAAGTCAGCCGCGGCCCGATTGAGCATCAGCACCACCCCGCCCTTGTCGGTGGCGAGCACCGGGCTGGGGATTCCGTCGAGCACGCCCCGGAGGGTGGCTTCGAGCTCGGTGCTGGTTGCCAGACGCTTGGCGACGGCGTTCGACACTTTGGCGAGCGTGGCGGCCAGCGCCTCGTCGGGTGCCGGCAAGCTCTTGGGTTCCAGCTCGATCAAGGCCTGACGGAGGAGTCGTTCCGGAGCGCCGCGGCGGGAAAGCAGCGTCAGAGCCCCGGCGCCGGCGACCAACCCGCCCGCGGCGGCCGCCATGGCTGGATTGAGATGAATCATCGGGGCAACCAGGGCGCAGACGACCGGAGCCGCGGCACACGCGACGCACAGGACCAAGGGGCTGGTGTAAGAACTCGCCACGCGAAAGACCAATGCTCAAGGAGCCAAACACCGAGGGTGCAAAAACGCGACTGCCGGCCCAAGACCGAGAAAATCGGCGCAGGGTCGGATCCGGACCGGCCCGGGTTAGATGGTACTAGAACTGGCGGGAGTCCCGTCCGGCTCGTTCTCGGGTTCGGGAGTGGCGCGATAGCCCACCCCGCGAACCGTCTTGATGATGCCCGCGTGCTGGTCGAGCTTTTTGCGGATCGCCGTCACATGCACGTCAATGGTCCGCTCGGTGACGGTTACCCCCGGGCCCATCGCCCGCCCCATGAGCGAAGAGCGGCTAAGCACCCGCCCATTGGCCTGCAGCAAGGCGCTGAGCAGGCGGAACTCGGTGAGGGTGAGCTTGATCGGCTCCCCGTCGACGGTGGCTTCGTGCGTCTCAAGATTGAGCTGCACCCCCGCCATCGTGAGCAAGCGCGGCTCGGTGGCCCCGCCTCGGTTGGTCCGGCGGAGCACTGCCTCGACCCGGGCCAGCAGCACCTTCATCGAGAAAGGCTTGGTGACGTAATCATCCGCCCCGACCGCCAACCCGACAACCTGATCGACCTCGCTCCCCTTGGCGGTGAGCATGATGATCGGGACGTGGCTGGTGGCGGGGTTCGCCCGCACCCGCCCGGCAACTTCCGTCCCCGACAACTCGGGAAGCATGATGTCCAGCAGAATCAGGTCCGGAATGCGGGCGGAGACGGCTTCGAGCCCCTGGCGACCCGTGGAAGCCACGGTCACGGCGTACCCCGCGCGGTTGAGGTTATAAAGTAGAAGCTCGGAGAGGTCCCGTTCGTCTTCCACCACGAGGATGTTGCGACGTTCCGTCATTTGGCACGAGCTCTCTGAACGTGAGTGAGGCGAATCTTTGGGGATCTCTCCCCGACCCCGACGGTGTTAGAGAGGTTAGTGAGAGGGGGCCGCGGCTTCCAGATTTCGAGCGTGAAGATTGGGTTCAGGCGTTTTTTGCGCGTGACTTTAGGTCAATCTCTTGAAAAGTGATGCGAGAGGGTTCAGAATGCCGACCCCAGTTGACTGAGGAGTTGGTGCCCGCTAGCTAATTGGGCCCCTCGGAGAGGGTTGTGTCGAAGGGTGCCAGTGATGGTTGGGGTTGCCGGGGAGGGCTGGAGCAGAGTCTGGCGACAAGATTGGACTAAGCCGAGGAACGCGAGTACGCTCCTCACCCTTGCGGGA
>JAKFUN010000142.1 GCA_021732675.1 Phycisphaerales bacterium | reverse complement strand
CCCCTGATCCCACCCTCTCCACCATCTCCACCCGCGTCGTCCCTGTCGCGTGCTTGACCGCCGCCGGCAACATCGTCGCCAGCACCATCCCCAGCGGGCAGACGTAGTACCCCGCCATCCAGCGCGCCAGCTCAAGCAGGTCCTCGGGCAGTGTGGCCCCGGTACGACCCAGAATCTCTTTCACCTTCCACGCCGCCAGCCCGTCCAGCAGTTCCGGCCCCCCAACCTCCACCACAATCCCAGACGCCTTGCCTTTTCCCAGGGGCACCTCGACCAGTTCGCCCAGCTCCGGGCCCTGACCGACGCAGCGATAGGTCAGCGCCCCGTCCCCATCCAGCCGATCGATCCCCCGCGCCACCGCCACGCGCGCAAACACCCCCGTTGTCGCTTCCATTCCCGAAGAAAAGAGCGATTCGCCACTCATGCTGCGCTACACTCGATTTTGATGCCCACCACCACCACCGTAGCCCGGGCCAACGCCGCGCCCGGCCGTCTCGCGCTCGCCAACGGCACCATCTTCTACGGCTCCCCCTTCGGGGCCGTCGGCAAGCGGATCGTCAGCCTCGCCGAGGTCGTCTTCAACACCTCCATGTGCGGCTACCAAGAGTCCCTCACAGACCCCTCCTACACCGGACAGATTCTGGTGCAGACCTTCCCGCTGATCGGGAACTACGGCGTCAACCCCGACGACACCGAATCCGTCAAGGTTCAAGTCTCGGGCCTGGTGGTCCGCGAGCTGGCCCGCCGCTACTCCAACTATCGCGCCAACCAGTCGCTTTCTGACTATCTGGCCGGGCAGGGGGTACTGGGGCTGGAAGGGATCGACACCCGGGCGCTCACCCGCACCCTCCGCTCCGGGGGTTCGATGGTGGGGGCCCTCACCGATCGCGATGACCTCTCCGACGCCCAACTGGTCGAAATGGCCAAGAACGCCCCCTCGATGGCCGGCCAGAACCTCGTCCCCAAAGTCGGGTGTTCCAGCGGGTTGACGTGGACCGAGGCCCTGGGCGACTGGGTCGTCCCCGGCACCGAAGCCTCGGATCGTCCCTTGCGGGTCCTCACGCTCGACTGTGGGGCCAAGGCCAATATCTTGCGGAACCTCACTCAGAGGGGTTGCCAAGTTCTCGTGGTGCCGCACGACACCCCTGCGAGCGAGATTCAGCGGCGCTACCGGGCCGGTGAAATCGACGGGCTCTTCATATCGAACGGCCCGGGCGACCCAGCGGCGGTCGAAACAACGGTCCAAACGCTGAGAAAATTACTGGAAGCGTCCGAGAACGAGACCATCCCCACTTTCGGGATCTGCTTGGGTCATCAGCTGCTGGCGCTCGCGATTGGCGCAAGGACCTATAAGCTAAAGTTCGGGCATCGCGGGGCGAATCAGCCGATTCTGAACTCAATCAGCGGCAAAGTGGAGATCACCAGCCAGAATCACGGCTTCGCGGTGGAGACCGAAAGCCTGCTGGCCGCGGGCGGCGAACCGACGCACATCCACTTGAATGACAACACCTTAGCCGGTTTCAGACTCAAGGGCAGACCCGTCTTCTGTGTGCAGTATCACCCCGAGGCTTCTCCCGGACCCCACGATGCGGGGTATCTGTTTGACGAGTTTGTAGCAAACATGCGCGTACGTCGAGGCCTCGCGGTCACTCGTGCATAAGGCTGTAAATACGCAGGGATTTCGGGTTTTCGTTCCAAACTGTTTTGTGCAAGTCCTTATGGCACCCGGGATTTGGCGGGGGTCAAGTGGCGCTGCGTGAAATTTATCTGAATTCTTGTTGCAGATCGCGCAGAATGGGTTACATTGTGAGGAAGGTGGCGGCTATCCGGTGTCGCGGCCTGCATTTCAGTGGTTTTTGATTGTGCCAGGTCTTTCCTGGGGTCCGTCCGAGGTGTGTGCGAAGGACTAGGAGTTTGGGGCGGTTTTGAAATACGAACAAGATAAAAGCGTTCGTCGATAGGCTCGCAAGCGGGCGATCTCTTGGACCGATGCATGACGACGGCCTATCGAAGGCCTCTGTATCGGGGCCGGGAGAACCGCGAGGGGCGGATCGGCGGACGAGCGAGCGTGTGTGTGTGTTGGTTGACCATGGTTTGGGCCGGTGTTCGGCCCTGTCTCTTGAGAGGAGTGCTTCGAATGAACGTGAAGAAGAGCTTGCTGCTTGCCTGCTTGGCTGGCGCCGCCTGTGTGCCCGCTGCCTTGGCTGGCCCGGAAGTCGAAAACAACGTGAAGCTGGCCGGTGACATCGACCTGCGTGGCGGGTACCAGACCCGTGCGACGGCCGAGGTCTACGACAACTTCACCAACACCTCCGTCACCATTCGCGGCGGCTTCGGTCGCTCGCGCGTTGCCGACGACTACAACTTCGCCCCCGGCCCCTGGGCCGCGACGCAGGGCACCACCAGCGGCATCGGCTTCGCGATCGGCACCGGCGCCTTCGCCCCGGCCCAGACCGTGATCGTCAAGATCGATTTCTATGACAACTTCGTGCCCACCGCCCTCGCCGGCGCCAACGTCTACCAGGGCACTTTGCTGGGCACCTACAACAGCGGCCCGATTAACCTCCCCGCCAACACCCTCTCCGGTGGCGTCTTCTTCCGCATCAACGACGCCTTCGCCGCCACCTTCACGGACGCCAGCGGCGCCTTCGTGCAGGAAACCCAGGACGCCGGCGGCACGCGTTACCCCGAGCCCCTGGCTGCGACCGCCGCCAACATGGTCATCCTAAACGGCCTGATCGTCGGCTCCAGCGATGGAAACGTCTATCGCGACACCAACGCCGACGGCTTCATCTCGGGCACCGGCACGACCGACGTCCGCGTCGGCACCGGCACGCCCCTGCGTGAAGGCCTGATTCTGCAGCTCTCGGCCGACTTTGCGACGCCTCCCCCCGCGACGGTCGCGGTGCTGGCTCCGGCCGATGGTCTGACCACCCGCACCGGCAGCACCAACGGCGCTGGCTCGGTGGGTGGCGTGGCCTGGTACCAGATCGACGTCGGCGGCGTGGGCGCCCTCGACTCGGCCCTCACCTTCCTCGACATGGATAGCGAAGGCTCGGCTGGCGATGTCGACTTCGCCCTCTACAACGCCAACGGCGACATCGTGAGCATCGACACCAACGGCGGCTCGGGCAGCAACGCCCAGTTCTCCTACGGCACCGGTCGCCGCGCCGCGGTGGGCGATGGCCGTCAGTACGACGGTCGCCACTTCGATCAAACCACCGGCGGGACCAACGAAGGTCTCAACGCCGGTACGTTCTTCCTCGCCGTCGCTCCCGCTGGTTCCACTTTCTCGGGCTCCTTCAGCGTGACGGCGGGCGCGACCCCGGCCGCGTACACCTTGCGGATCAACACCAACGTCAACAACGCTGGTACCTTCACCTCGGTGCCCCCGCAGGC
The DNA here is from genome assembly GCA_021732675.1 of Phycisphaerales bacterium. GTDB lineage: Bacteria > Planctomycetota > Phycisphaerae > Phycisphaerales > UBA1924 > RI-211. Next base: position 4,145 of record JAKFUN010000142.1, on the reverse strand, counting down.
GATCGACGTGGGCAACATCTCTGGGCCCAGCGTCAACTTCCCGGCCGTCACCCTGGGCCGCTTCGAAGACGGCCTGCAGTGGTGGCAGTTCACCCTGTGCCAGGACGTGACCGATGCGTCTGGCCTCTTCTTTGACATCAACGCCGAGCTGGCCGACGACATCGCTCACGAGTGGTTCGTCTTCGACAGCAACGGCAACCTCTTCGCCGCCGACGCCGGCAGCGGCCCGGGCAACCGTCCTCAGCTCTCGTTCGGCGCGGTCAGCCCCGAGCGTGCGGCCTCCGGCGACGGCTCTGGTCTCCCCTTCGCCGGTCAGGACGGCGACATCCCCCCGGGCACCTACTACCTCGGCGTCGCCTATGACGGCTTCAGTGCCGTGCCCGCCATCCTCACCGATGGGCGATTCCACCTTCGCAACCTCGGTGGCTCCGACGGCTTCTCCTTCTCTGCCCTGGGTCAGCCCAGCTTCACCGACAGCGGCTGCGTCGCGGTCTGCGACCCCGACCTCAACCAGGACGGCAACGCCGACCAGGGCGACGTCGACTACATCATCAACGTCATCGCTGGTGGTGACAACCCCACCGGGATCGACCCCGACTTCAACCGTGACGGCAACTCCGACCAGGGTGACATTGACGCCCTCGTCAACGTCATCGCTGGCGGCGCCTGCCCGTAAGTGTGCATGAGCGTCCGGGGGTTCGCACCCCGGGCCAAGTGATCTGAATCGCAGGAAGCCCCGGCCAACGCCGGGGCTTCTTGCTTTATTGTTCTCCGGTAGGGAGCACGACCGAGAAAAAATGCAACCGGTTCGCTCGGTCGGCGGTATCTATTGGATCGTGGCGTGCCCTTTCGGGCCGTTGGCCAGCGTGATGTTGCGTGTGTATCCAACAACGGTGTCTACGCAGGAGAACTCTCATGATGCGTGCGATGAACCGGTGGCGGGGCGTGGCGGCGGCAATTCCCGTGCTCGTGCTGGCGGCCGGGGCAGCGGCGCAGCCGGAGGCGAGCGAGGAGCTCCAATTCGCTGGCGATATCGACTTGGCCCCGACCGGCTACGAAGAGCGGGTGACGGCTGCGGTCTTCAACAACTTCGACAACATCAATGTCACGATCCGGGGAGGGTTTGCGCGATCTCTCGCAATCGACGACTTCAACTTTGATCCAGGTCCGTGGTCGCTGCTTCGCGGAACCACTACGCGAATCGGGTATTCCGTGGGCCAACAAGCCTTTGGTCCGGCCGTCACCGTGCGGGTTCGGATCGACTTCTACGCCGCCTCAGAGGTCATGCAGTGCCTCCAACTCAGTTTCCCGGCATTGGCCACGTATCTGAGCCCGCCCCTGCAACTGCCGAGCAACCCAAGGCCGAACGGCATCTTCTATCGCATTCGCGATGCCTTCGTCGCGACATTTGATCAACCCCAAGGCGTCTTCGTTCAAACCTTGATGGATTCCAACGGCGTTCGTTACCCAGAGCCATTGGCGGCCACCGCTCCAGTCATGACCTTGCTCAATGGACACACGGTGGGGGCTACCAATCCCTATATATATCAAGACGTGCCCCCGAACGGGCGTCTTTGCCCGAACGACCCCGGCACGCGAAGCACTGCCGGCACGCCTCTGCCCGAAGGCCTCATCCTCCGCCTCTCCGCCGACCTCAGCGCCGATCCCTGCGACGCGGACTACACCTTCGACGGCAATGTGGACCAAGATGACATCCGCCTGCTCATCGGGCTCATCGCCAATCAGCCCAACCCGCAAGGGATCGACCCCGACTTCAATCGCGATGGCAACGCCGACCAGGCGGACATCGACGCGCTGATCAATGTGATTGCGGGCGGGGCCTGTCCATAGCGTCAGGTCCACCACGGATGTGCGTGTGTATTCAGCAACGGTGTCTACGCGGGAGAACTCTCATGATGCGTGCGATGAGCCGGTGGCGGGGCGTGGCGGCGGCAATTCCCGTGCTCGTGCTGGCGGCCGGGGCAGCGGCCCAGCCGGAGGCGAGCGAGGAACTCCAATTCGCTGGCGATATCGACCTGGCCCCGACCGGCTACGAAGAGCGGGTGACGGCTGCGGTCTTCAACAATTTCGACAACATCAATGTCACGATCCGGGGAGGGTTTGCGCGATCTTGGGTCGCCGACGATTACAACTTCGACCCAGGCCCCTGGTCCCTCACCCGGGGCACCGTTAGACGCATCGGATACGCCGTAGGGGTGTCAGCCTTGGCGGCACCTGTCCCAATGCGGGTGCGCATCGATTTCTACAACATTTCAACGCTACTGGACTGTATCAGTTCCAGCAGCCAGCCCTTTGCGACCTACATGAGTTCGACGTTTCAGTTGCCCGATGACTTTCCAACCGGAAGTTTCTATCGCATTCAGGACAACTTCGTGGCGACGTTTGATGAGCCGCAGGGCCTGTACGTTCAGACCCTGCTCGACGCCAATGGCGTTCGCTTCCCCGAACCCTTGGCGGCCACCGCGCCGAATATGATCATCTTGAACGGGCACACGGTCGGCAGCACCAACCCTTGGATCTATCGCGATACGAACGCTGACAATCGCATCTGTTCGAACAACACCACCGACGCGCGGATCGGAACTGGCACGCCTCTGCGCGAAGGCCTCATCCTCCGCCTCTCCGCCGACCTCAGCGCCGACCCCTGCGACGCGGACTACACCTTTGACGGCAATGTCGATCAGGACGACATCCGGCTTCTGATCGGCTTGATTGCGGGCGAGCCCAATCCGCGTGGCATCGACCCCGACTTCAATCGCGACGGCGACACCAATCAGAACGATGTCGACGCTCTCCTCAACGTGATCGCTGGCGGGCCTTGTCCGTAGATCGCGTCCCCCTTCCCGCCGGGTGTGGGTTTCCGAGGGGGGAGGCCTCTGGCCTAGAGTTTGAACATGGTCAAGGCATTGGTGATTCGGGCGCCGGGTACGAACTGCGACGGGGAGATGTGCCGTGCTTTTGCGATGGCAGGGGCGGCGGTCTCGCTGGTGCACCTTGATGAGGTCATCGCCGGGCCGGAGATCATCGAAGGGCACGAGCTGTTTGGGTTTCCGGGCGGGTTCAGCTATGGGGATGATGTGGCGTCGGGGCGGATTTTTGCGATGAAGGCCCGCGAGGCGCTGTACCCGCACCTGCGCCAGGCGATCGAACGGGGCGGGTTGATCATCGGGGCGTGCAACGGCTTTCAGGTGTTGGTGCAGATGGGGCTGCTGCCCGGGCCTGCCGCTGGCGCCCCCTGGCCCGAAGAGGCCGCCCCCACGCAAGTCGCGGCTCTCACCGACAATCAGGATGCCCGGTTCTGCGATCGCTGGGTTGGGGTCAAGTACGAGCCTTCATCGGTGTGCGTGTGGACGCAAGGGCTGGCGGGGGATTACCCCCCAGCGCACGCGGCGGCACAGCTTCCGGTGGCGCATGGCGAGGGGCGGTTTGTGACTTCGCCCGAGACGCTGAGCGCAATGGAGAGCGCGGGGCAGGTGGTGCTGCGCTACACCGACAACTACAACGGCTCGATCGGTGCCGTCGCGGGGATCTGCGACACCAGTGGGCGGGTCTTCGGGCTCATGCCTCACCCCGAGCGGTTTTTGGATTGGACCCGCCACCCGTACTGGACGCGGCTCGAGCCGGGTGCGAGAAAGGGCGAGACGCCGGGGTTGCGGATTTTCCGCAACGCGGTGGAAGCCGCGCGGCACGCCAGCGCGAACGCCTAGACCCGCGCCGGCAACTCCTGGGGCCATCCGCCGGTAGACTCAGTGAGCGTGCGGCGCGAGCCGGATCGCTCACCACGGAGGGGATCGGCGTGTTTCGTCCAGGCCCAGAGTTGCCACCCATCGGCACCGTGATCACCCAGGCGCGAACCTGCGTCAAATGTTCGTACAGCCTCGTTGGGCTCAAGAGCGGGGATCGCTGCCCGGAGTGTGGCACGCCCATTCAGGGCGCCATTCTGCGAGGCGTCCCGGGGTTGGCTGACGCGAGTTTGGGATATCTCAAATCACTGGCGTGGCACGCCATGCTCGTCGCGATCGGGTCTGCACTGGGCTTTGTGGGGCTCTTGTGGCTGCTCGGGTTTGCCCGGGTGCCGCAGGTGCCGGGGTTGGCGGCGGTTCTCTTTGGGGCGGGCACTGGGT
>JAKFUN010000236.1 GCA_021732675.1 Phycisphaerales bacterium | reverse complement strand
TCGTCCCGCGCCTCAATCAACCGCACCGCCGCGTCCAACAGTTGCCTCAGCGGCACCGGCTTCTGCATGTACCCATCCACCCCCAGGCTCTCCGCATACGCCTGGTGCCGCTTCCCCTCATTGGCCGTCACCATGATCACCAGCGGCGCGTCCTCGTACCCCTTAATCCGCTCCAACGCCAAAAACCCCGATCGCTTCGGGAGCATCATGTCCAGGATCACCAGGTCGGGCGTCTCCTCGCGGCAGATCCTCACCGCCTCGTTCCCGTCCATCGCCACCTGCGTCAGCGCCCCCTCCGACTGAAACGCCGCGTCCATGCTCTCACGCACGTCGTGATCGTCATCCACGATCAGCACCTTCACGTCCGCCAGCCGCCCGACTTCCTGCGTCATGGCCAATCTCCATAATTGATGGTCACACAAGGCCCCACCCAAGGGCCCACCAGGCCACCGGCCTAGCGGACACCGCGTGTCGCCCCTTCGGGGTACGTCGCCCCAGGCCCGGACCCCTGTCCACCCGGTCGCAACCATGGTGTTCAATGTACGTCACCACGGCGCCCTTGGATGGTACAATTCCACCCGGGCAACGCCGCTCCAGCCAAACCAGCTCAGGTCCGGCCCGCGCCCCCGGCATCCGCCCGGCGACCATTGCTCCACCCGCGGCTCGCCGGCAAGAGCCCGATCAGCACGCACGCCGCCCCGCCCACAATCATCCACCCACGCGTCTTCGGATCCGTCACCAGCGACGACAACTCGCTCTGCGTCGGGCGAAACTCCTGCAACTCCAGCGGGGGCGGCTCTAGTCCCGGAAACACCGACAGATCCTGCGAGCGCGACCCCACCAACCCGCCCGCCGGGCCCTGCACCACCGCCCGATCCTCCGGAATCTCGTTGAGCTGACTCTCCGCCAACGCCAACACCAGCGACGGATTCTGCTCGTCCAACGCCGCCAGGTACTCCTCGTAGCGCGTCACCCGTTCCTGGCGATGCTTTTCCACCGCCAACGCCCGATCACGCTGCCAGCGCGCCCGTTGCAGGTTCTCCGACGCGGGAATCAGCACCACCGCCGCCAATACCCCCATCCCGGCCAGAATGAACAGCCAGCCAGGGTCAATCATCACCGGGTTGCGCGGGGTGCTTTCGCTCACAGTCTGCCATTATCGGCCAACCGCCCCCCAAGGCAATGAGATGTGCTTCACGATCGTCTTCCGACACCTGCTGGCGACCGGCGCCAAGCCAGCCCGCCAGAATCGAGTTATCCAATCAAAATCCAAACCTTGCGCGAAGAAATGTGAAGCTGGGTAACGGGTAGTCCTAACTTCTATCCACCATTCAACCACAAACTCCCCTCTTTGTGTGAGGACTTTGTGAAGACCGCCCCGCTGGCGTTGACACGTTCCGCTGCTCTTCTACTGTCAGGGTTCGGACGGTGGCCCCTCGGGGGCGTTCGACGGAAAGAGAGATTCCGCAATCACTTACGGCCATCGAGGCCGACCGTTGTGGGAAGGGCATGAAGCCCTGTCCATTCGGTTTACAGAGCATCGCCCCGCCCGGATCCTCCAGATTCGGCGCGGGCTGTGGGTACGTCATGGGCTCCAGCGCTAAGTCGGGCGCTAAGGACTCCTCGCCTCGGCTTTGGCCTCGGGTTCGCAAAAGTTGCAGTTTCCCCCGGAGCGTCCGGGGAAGTCGGTCCAGTCATCGGGTAGTGAGTTGAACTTTTTCTTGGAGACTTTGAACATGAACATCAAGCACGCGTTGGTTCTTTCGATCGCCGCCGGTTTCTCCTGTACCGCCGCCATGGCCCAGAACACGCTGCGGATCGCCGAGGTTTACGGCGGCGGCGGCAGCGGTCAGAGCACCGCAGCCTTCCGCTCCGACTTCGTGGTGATCTTCAACCCCACCGCCAGCGCCCGCTCCCTCAACGGCGCTTCGCTTCAGTACAACTCCGCCGCCGGCACCGCGGCCTGGGGCGTGCTTCAGCTTCCCGACGTCACCATCCCCGCTGGTCGCTATTACCTCGTCCAGACTCACCCCGCCGGCAACGACGGCACCGGCGGCGCCATCCTCACCGGGCAGGATTACATCGCGGGCTCCAACTCCAGCCTCACCGGCAGCCTGACCCTCTCCGCCACCACCGGGCGCGTCGCCCTCGTCAGCGACCGCACCGCGATCAACACCGCGAACCCCGCCGGGGCCGCGAACGTCCTCGACCTCGTTGGCTACGGCTCGGGCGCTATCGGCTTTGAAGGCTCCCCCGTCATCGGCACCATCAACAACACCGTCGGCCTCCTCCGCAACACCGGCGGCTGCACCGACACCAACGTCAACTCCTCCGACTTCACCGTCGGCGCTCCCATCATTCTCAACAGCCTCACCGCCGCCAACATCTGCACGGGCAACGGCTTTGTTGACTGCAACGGCAACGGCGTGAACGACGCCGACGAGATCGCCGCCAACCCCAGCATCGACTGCAACAACAACGGCATCGTCGACACCTGCGAGATCTCGGCCACCACCGATCGCGACGGCAACGGCGTGATCGACTCCTGCCAGATCGCCGCCGACCCCAGCCTCGACTGCAACGGCAACGGCCTGCTCGATCTCCCCGAGATCGCGACCACTCCCTTCCTGGACTCCAACTCCAACGGCCGCATCGACACCTGCGAGACCCCCGGCGCTGGCCAGGACTGCAACGCTAACAACATTCTCGATAGCTGGGACCTCCTCGTCGGCACCCTGACCGACGTCAACGGAAACGGCGTCGCCGACGCCTGCGAAGGCGCCTCGGTCGTCGAAGCCGCCGTCAACGGCACCGTCCAGCCCGCCCCCTTCGGCACCCGCGCCGGCGCCAACGGCGACGCCTTCTTCAACGTCGAAGGCACCATCAACGGCACCTTCGCCAGCTACGGCGGCCTCCGCTTCGACATCTCCAGCGTCGCCAGCACCTTCAACACCACCTTCGGCACCAACAACTGGCACGTCTCCCGCGCCTACCTCTTCCTCCAGCAGTCCAACGCTGCCTTCACCAGCCCCTTCGGCAACGTCCGCATCTACTGGAGCAACCAGGACACCGTCAACTTCACCCCGGGCACCACCACCACCATCTTCGAGAACTTCGAAACCGATTTCGCTGATCGCGAAACCGTCCTCGACTACACCTTCACCAAGGGCACCGCCATCACCTTCGGCACCCAGGCCGGCACCGGCACCGTCGAGAGCCACCTGCTCTTCGACGAAACCGGCACCAACTCCATCGGTGGCGCCAACACCGCCAATGAGATCAACAGCGCCGCTGGTGACCTCACCCTCGCCCTCAGCCCCGATCAGGACATCTTCGTCGCCGCCACCTACGCCGGGCGTACCAACTTCACCTGGCGCGGGCCCAGCCTCGTCGTCTTCGCCGCCCCCGGCGGCACCGGCGGCCCCGTCTGCGATCCCGACGTCAACCAGGACGGCAACGCCGACCAGGGCGACGTTGACTACATCATCAACGTCATCGCTGGCGGGGACAACCCCACCGGCATCGACCCTGACTTCAACCTCGACGGCAACGCCGACCAGGGCGACATCGACGCCCTCGTCAACGTCATCGCCGGCGGCGCCTGCCCGTAAGTCTGCATCCCTCGCTCGTGTTCATCCAAGGCTTCGCGTTGAAGCCTTTCTGTTCACGAACAGCTTGTGAATGACCCAGAACCCCCTCGCTCGTCGCGAGGGGGTTCTTTTTTCTGCTCGCCCTTGCCCGTTTCGCCGCCCCGACGGGCTTCCGCAGCCGCAGCCCCGCCGGCCGAGTTCTGTATCCCAGCCAGCCCGCAACAGTTTCAGCCCAGCTCGCGTCCGCCGCGCCGCGCGCCATCCCGCTCAACCCCTGGTTTCGGGTGTCGCTCCCCTCGCCACGCGGCGCGAGCCGCAAAAAGACAGACAGCAGCCCCTCTCTCCTAAAGGCTGCTGTCTTCTAGGTTTGCGATCTGCCTTGCGGCCGTCGCAGCCCATTTTCGGGCGGAACAACGTGGGAAAGAATACCCATCCTCCTCGCGGCGCCAAGCCTACACCGCCCCAAATCGGCAAAAAGATCTCTTAGCGCAATGCTCTGAACATAAATTGCTAGTATTTTCATGGGCTCGTGCGACAAAAAAACCCAAAATGACAAGTATTATCGGTCTAGGATTCCAGCTCCCACAGGGCCAACGGCTTTTCGTCATCACCAAGCCGGCACCGTTCTGTCCCGGTACACCCGGAATGTAAAGACGTGGGCGTTCCCCGTGGCCACCGGCTTAACACCTTCAAAGATGCCCGCCTTCTCGTACGCCGGCCACTCCGGCTCGCGAAACTCGCGCTCGCCAGCGTCGTCCCGCAGGATCAAGTATCCACCCGCCGGAGGCGCTAGCAGCGATTTGTCTAGGCCAGGCGTCCAGCGAACCCGCAGCGTCACTCCCGCCCCCGCGGCTTCGCGCCTGGCATACCACAACACCTCCGGGCGCGTATCAATAAACTCATCTCCCCACACCTCGGCGGTCGCGCCCGGCGTTCTGTGCTCCAGCACATCGCGGGCCAGCGCTTGGCCCAGCCGGATCCCCGCCTCCTTGCCGCTGGTGCGGGTGGCCTTGCGATGCTCCAATCGCACGCTGTACAGTGCCCCGGCCAACGCCAGAACGCCAATCACCACCCCCGGGCGGGCAAGTTGCAAGACCCTTCCTAGCCGCCTGGCCCTGGTCCCCGGCAAAGCCCGCGCGAAGACCTCGACGCACGCCGGCAATGCCAATGGCCCCAGCGTCAACGCCGGCATCACGTACCGGTGGTTGCTCACGCCGATGACGGTGTAGAGGCCAATCCCCAACAAGCTCCCCAGCGAGAGGATCCGCCCGGGGGAACCCCCGCGAGGGCCGAACGCGAGCACAAAGAAGGGCCCGAGCATGGAGGGCATGCCAGCCCCGATCGCGGCCAGCGGGAGCAGCAGCACGTTCAGCTCCTTGCCGGGACTCCACAAAAACTGCCCGGCCGGTTCGCGCACGGGGGGTAGGTGGAGTCGGTCGATCGCCCCCTTGAGGGCCAGAAACCACCACAACACCACCCCGCCCCCCAGCAGCAACGCCACACTCAGCGACACGAGCCAGCGGCGCGAGCGGGTGAGCAGCAACGCCGCCATGACCGCGCCCCCGATGGCCGGGAGCCCGGAAGGTCCCTTGACGAGGAAGGCCGCCCCGAGCGCCAGGCTCATCGCCAGCGCGTGCCAAGGCCGCAGCCAGGCCTCGTGACCAATCCCACTTTGGCCGGGCTGCTGGCGGGTTCGGGCGACATCGACGACCATCACGATCAGCGTGAGCACGCACAGGTTGTGCAGCGCCTCGATCTCAGCCGCCCGGCCCGGCCCTGGGTCGGCCCAGAAGACCGGCGCGACCAGATACGCCAACCCGGCGAGCGTCCCCCCGCGCAGCCCAAACCAGCGTCGCCCCGCCCACCAGCAGACGAGACTCCCAATCACCATCGAGAAGGCCGAAACGCTCCGGGCCGCGAACTCGGTCTCGCCGAAAATCATCGTGGCCAACGCGATCGCCCACGGCATGCCCGGGGGCTTGCGCAAATAGGGCTGCTCGAAGAGGCGCGTCACCAGCCAATCGTGATTGTGCAACATCTCCCACGCCGGAAAGACGCGAAAGCCCTCGGACTGCGTGAACCCCGCGTAGCCAAGAAATGGCACGTACAACGCCAGCCCCAGCAGCACCACCAGCGCCAACGAGGCGCCTGCCCCAAAACGCCCGCGAGGTTGTGGCTCTTGGCCCATGGGGCGAGATGATACCGGGCGGATAGGATGCCTCATGGCCAAGGCCAAGCCAAACTCCGAGAACGCCCACAAATCGGCGTACCCCAAGGCGGTGGATCGCCTGGTGGCGGAGTTTGCCGCACTCCCGGGGATCGGCCGGCGCAGCGCCGAGCGACTGGCGTTTCACGTCCTCAAGAGCAACCAAGCCGCGGCTCTTGGCCTGGCCAAGGCGATCACCGACGTCAAGAGCCACGTCCGCCACTGCGACGTCTGCTGGAATCTCTCCGACGCGACCATCTGCGAGATCTGCGACGACACCTCGCGCGACCGGGGCCTGGTGCTCGTCGTCGAGCAACCCAAAGACCTCATCGCCCTCGAACAAACCCGAATGTTCAAGGGCATCTACCACGTGCTCATGGGGCGACTCAGCCCCCTGGACGGAATCGGCCCCGAGGAACTCACGCTCGAGCACCTGGTCGCCCGCGTCAATGACCCCGCCAGGAACACGGGACAGGTGCCCGTTCGCGAGGTCATTCTGGGCCTGAACCCCACCATGGAGGGGGACGGCACCGCCATGTTCCTCACCGAGCAGTTACGAGGCAAGGTGACGGTCTCGCGACTGGCCCGCGGGCTGCCCAGCGGCTCGCAGCTTGAGTACGCCAATAAAGCCGTCTTGGCCGACGCCATCTTGGGGCGCAAGGACGTGGAATAGCTCCGTTCCCTCACGTTTTACGCTCGCCCACATGCCCCCCAAGCCTTCCATTTCGGCTCCCATGAAAATGGCGTTGGAGCACTTCCAGGCCGGGCGGATGGAGCGTGCCATCGAGACGCTGCGGGCCCTGCTTCGTCGCGATCCTGCCGACGACGCTGCCCAGTTGCTGCTCGGGTGTGCGCTCTTTGAGACGCGCCAAGACCAGCCCGCTGCGTATGCCCTGCGCCAGGCGCTGGCCGCCAACCCCAACGACGCGCAACGCTGGGTCCATCTGGGGCGCGTGTTGCAGCGTTTGGAGGGCCCGGCGAGCGCGGCCAAGGTGCTCGAGCAGGCCCTGGCTGGCCCCCCCGGCAAGTCCAAAGGGTCCGCCCAGATCCTGCTGATCCTGGCGCAGTGCTACGAAGCCGACCAGCGACTCAGCGACGCGATCGCGTCCTGCCGCCGCGCGGTGGAGATCGACCCCAACCTCGGCCCGGGCCTGGCACAGCTGGGTTCGACCCTTTTTCACGCCGGGCAGATCGACGAAGCCATCGAGGCGATGCGCCGGGGCGTCCAGAGCAACCCCGGCGACATCCGCCGTCGCGCGTCGTTCTGCTTTTACCTCAACTATTCCGACAAGGTGCCCCCGGGCGAGGTCTTTCAGGCCCATCGCGAGCTCGGCGAGGCGGCCCGCCGCCTGATGCCCCCGCCCCAGGCTCTGCCCAAAGACCACGGCGAAAGCCCGCGCCCGCTCCGGGTCGGGCTGGTCAGTGGCGACTTCCGCCAGCACTCGGTCCGCTACTTCCTGCCCGCCCTGCTCGACCACCTTGACCCCAAGGCCTTCCAGATCATTCTCCTCAGCACCTCGCGCCAGCGCGACGCCCACACCGACGCGCTGCGGGCGAAGGCCGCTGGATGGGTCGACGCCATCGAACTCGACTTCGCCGGCTTTGGCCAGACCGTCCGCAAGGCCAAACTCGACATCGCTCTCGATCTGGGTGGGCTCACCGACAGCGGGCGGGTCCTGGCCTTTGCATCCAGATTGGCCCCCTTGCAGGCAACCTACCTGGGTTACTGCAACACCACCGGCGTCCCCAATGTCGATGTGCGCCTCGTCGACGAGATCACCGACCCCCCGGGGGCAGATCGCTTCGCCACCGAACGCCTGGTGCGCCTGCCCCGGTGCTTTGTCTGCTATTCGCCCGACCCCGGCGCTCCCGCGCCCGCCATGCCCCC
>JAKFUN010000239.1 GCA_021732675.1 Phycisphaerales bacterium | reverse complement strand
GCCCCCAGTGGCCCAGCCAATCGCCCCAGCCGCCCAGCCGGACCTGATCGCCCAGGCCCGCCAGTTTGAGGCCAAGTCGATTCTGGCCGAGGCCGACGTCGCCTACGACGCCGCCCGGGTCAAGGAAGCCGCCGAGAAGTATCAGCGCGTCCTGAATGACTATGCCAACGAACTCTCCGCCGAGGACAAAACCCACGCCGAGCAGCGTCTGGCCGAGTCGCGCATTCGCCTGAACGTCAACACCGGCACCGGGCCCAGCCTCACCCAGTCGGTCCTCGACAACAACAGCATCCGCAAGCAGGCCTTCTTGGCCGAGTTCAATAACGACCTGGACGCAGCCAAGCGGGCCCTCGAAAGCCGCGACACTGCCCGGGCCCGCGACCTGGCGGCCTCGGCCAACCTGCGTCTGAACACCAACAAGGACATCACCGCCGGGGGCGAGTTCGAGGACCTCTCCAAACAGGTCGCGGCCCTCCGCACCGAGATCGACAAGGCCGAGGACACCACCCGGGCCGAGCAAGCGGCGGAGCGCACGAAGCGTCTGGAGCTGGAAGCGCGGCAGGCCGCCAGTCTCGCCGCGACCACCAAATCCGCGAAGATCGCCGAGAACATCGCTCGCGTCCGGGCCCTGCAGGCAGAGATGAAGTATCAGGAAGCCCTGCAGGTGACCGAGAACATCCTGTTCTTGGACCCGACCAACTCCACCGGGCTGGTGCTGAAGGACGTGCTCCGTGACATCGTGCTCCTTCGTACCGCCCAACGCTCCGAGTCGTATCGCAACCGCGGCCTGGCCGAGAACGTCGCGGACAACCTCACGTCGATGATCCCCCCCACCGGCCTGATCGACTACCCGGCGGAATGGCCCCAAATCAGCGAACTGCGGGGCGAACCGACCGCCTTCAACGACACCGAAGAAAATCGCCGGGCGCTCGCGCTGATCGATTCCAAACGCATCCCCGCCCAGTTCAACGACACCCCCCTGGGGAACGTCGTGACCTTCCTCGCGGCAGTCACCAGCCTGAACATCGATGTCGACTGGCAGAGCCTGAGCAACGCGGGGATCGACAAGGAAACCCCGGTCACCCTCAACCTCACCAACGTGCCCATCCGCACCGTGCTTGATCGAGTGGTCGAGAAGGTCAGCCCCGACCCCTTGGGCACCAACGGGGCGGGCTGGTCGATGACCGACGGCGTGCTGACCATCGCCTCCCGCGAAGTCATCAACAAGAACAAAGCCATCGTCATCTACGACATTCGCGACCTCATCATCGAGATCCCCAACTACACCAACGCCCCCCAGTTCGACCTTCAGCAGGTTCTCCAGCAGGCCAGCCAGCGCGGCGGCGGCGGCGGCCAAAGCCCCTTCCAGGATGCCCAGGACAACAACGCCCCCCGGCGCAGCCTCGAAGACCGCACCAACGACATCATCACCATCATCACCAACAACATCGACAACCAGGGCTGGCGCGAGAACGGCGGCGACGTCGGCTTCATCCAGCAGCTCCAAGGCTCGCTCATCATCACCAACACCCCCGCCAACCACCGCGCCATTCAGGGCCTGCTCAGCCAGCTCCGCGCCCAGCGTGCCCTCCAGGTCAACGTCGAGACCCGCTTCCTGATCGTGGCCCAGGACTTCTTCGAGCAGATCGGCTTTGACCTCGACGTCTACTTCAACGCCAACAACAACCAGGTCCGCTCCGCCCGGGCCCAGAACCCCAACGCCCAGGCCTCTGACTTCTTCACCAACACGGGCGAATACGACAACGGCCGCTTCACTCCCGCCGGCAGCACCACGTCTCAGTTCGCGGGCACGCGCCCCAGCCCGCTCTCGCCCATCAGCAGCTCGCAGAACAGCCTGGGGATCGTCGAGAACCTTACGACCAGCTCCTTCGCCAACGGCATCATCACCGGCTCCCCGGCCCTGGGCGTCGCGGGCCAGTTCCTGGACGACGTGCAGGTGGACTTCCTGATCAAGGCGACCCAGGCCGACCGGCGGACCGTCACGCTCAACGCCCCGCGCCTCACCTTCACCAACGGGCAGACCTCGTACATCGTCGTCGCGACCAGCACAAGCTTCGTCTCGGACTTGCAGCCGGTGGTGAGCGAATCGGCCGTCGGCTTTGACCCCACCACCAGCGCCATTCCTGAGGGTGTGACGCTGGAGGTTTCGGGCACGGTCTCCTCCGATCGCCGCTATGTGACGCTCGACGTGAACACCGCGACCAACCGCATCGTGGGCTTCGCCACCCAGAGCATTACCGCCGTCGCCGGCGGGCAGCTGCAGAACTCGGCGCAGGTCGGCTCCAACATCCAGCTCCCCACCGTGACGACAACGCAGGTCCAGACGACCGTGACGGTTCCCGACCAGGGAACGATCCTGCTGGGCGGGCAGCGTCTGGTCACCGAGCAGGAAGTCGAGTCGGGCGTGCCGGTCCTCTCCAAGATTCCCATCATCAACCGCTTCTTCACCAACCGGACCACCACCAAGGAAGAGCAGACCCTGCTCATCCTCATCAAGCCCACCATTCTGATCCAGAACGAGCAGGAAGAACGCCACTTCCCCGGTCTGGCCGAGTCGATCAAGCTCCCCGGCGGGCTCTAAGCCCGGCGGCTGACAGCCTCACCACCCGGGCGTCTTCGCCCGGGTTCTTTTTTATCCTTCGCCCCTCCCCCGCTGGAGGTTTTCCGGACGCTCGCTATCATCGCCCGAGAGAGTGCTCTCCAGGAGTCTCGCGCATGCCCGCTTCCGAGTCCCGCATCCGGGTCAAGAGGACCGAAGGCCTGATTCAGGTCGAGTTCATTGATCGCAACATCCTCGACGAGGGGAACATTCGCTCGATCAGCGATGAGATCGCGACGCTGATCGAGTCCGAGCCCAAGCCGCGGATGATCATCAGCTTCGCGAACGTGGAGCATCTCTCCTCCGCGGCCTTGGGGGCGCTGATCACGCTGAACAACCGCATCCGGGCCCGCACCGGGCAACTGCGCTTGTCCAACATCAACCCGCAGATCTTCGAGGTCTTCTCGATCACGCGATTGAACACCATCTTGCAGATCCACCCCACCAACGAAGACGCCGCCAAGAGCTTCGTCTAAACCACCATGGCCGTTCACCAAGGCGAGCACGACCGCGCGGTTCTGACCGTGGTCAACGACCCGTCGGCCATCGAGCGCGCTGAAGATCGCGTCGTCGAAGCCCTGGCCCGGTTCAACTACTCGCGGGCCTCGGTTTTCGCGATCCGACTTTCGCTGCACGAAGCCGTCAGCAACGGCTTTCGCCACGGGCATCGCAGCCTGCCCAGCGCGACGCCCATCTCAGTCGCGTTCGACGCCTCCGCCGAGACCATCGAGATCACCGTCGAAGACCAGGGCCCGGGCTTTGACCCAAGCTCCATCCCCGACCCCACGCTCGAAGAAAACCTGGAGCGAGGCTCCGGGCGGGGGCTGCTGCTGATCCGGGCATACATGTCCGCAGCCGAGTACAACACCAAGGGCAACAAGCTCCGCATGGTCTACCGTCGCCCCGCCGACGCATAAATCCGGCGTGTTTGGACATCTTTCCTAGAATGATTCTAAAGAGCAGGAAGCGCCTACACTTCCTCGCCATCGTGCTGACGGGCCGATACCGTCCGTTGGCACCAAAGATTTTGCACCCCTCCCCGGGCCAGGCCCGGCGCTACGGAGTTACCCATGAGCACCCGCCAGGACACGATCTATCTTGACCATGCCGCCACCACGCCGTGCGATCCGCGCGTTGTGGAGGCGATGATTCCATTCTTCACCACCGCCTTTGGCAACCCGGGCAGCCGCAACCACAAGTTCGGCTGGGACGCAGAGGCCGGGGTCGACAAGGCCCGCGAGCAGGTGGCGGCTCTGCTGGGCGCCGACGAGAAGGAAGTCATCTTCACCTCCGGCGCCACCGAGAGCAACAACCTCGCCATCAAAGGTGCGGCTTACCTCTACGAAAAAGCCCCCGCCGGCAGCCTCGCCCGTGGACACATCATCACCAGCATCATCGAGCACAAGGCCGTGCTCGACCCCTGCAAGCGCCTTCAGAAGGAAGGCTTCGATGTCACCTTCCTCGAGCCACCCAAGGACGGCGTGATCACCGCCGACATGGTCAAGGCCGCCTTGCGCGAGGACACCATCCTCGTCTCCCTCATGTGGGCCAACAACGAGATCGGCACCATCAACGAGATTCCCGAGATCGGCGCCCTCTGCCACGAACGCGGCATCATCTTCCACACCGACGCCACCCAGTGGGTCGGCAAGATGCCCACCGACGTCGAAAAGGCCCAGGTCGATCTGCTCAGTTTCAGCGGGCACAAGATTTACGGCCCCAAGGGCGTAGGCGCTCTATACGTCCGCCGACGCAAGCCCCGTGTGCGTTTGCAGGCCCTCGCCGATGGTGGCGGCCAAGAACGCGGCTTCCGCTCCGGCACCCTCAATGTCACCGGCATCGTGGGGTTGGGCAAGGCCTGCGAAATCGCCATGCACGAGATGGAAAGCGACGCCGCACGGCTCATTCAGCTGCGCGATCGCGTCGAAAAGGCCGTCACCAGCCAGCTCGATAGCTGCCAAGTCAACGGGCACCCCACCAAGCGCTTGCCACACATCACCAATATCTCCTTCGGCTTCGTCGAAGGCGAAGGCCTGATGATGGCGATCAAAGACATCGCCTGCTCCAGCGGCAGCGCCTGCACCAGCGCCAGCCTGGAACCCAGCTATGTCCTAAAGGGCCTGGGCGTGGGCGACGAACTGGCCCACAGCAGCCTCCGCCTCAGCATGGGCAAGTGGACGACGGCCGAGCAGGTGGACTACGCAACCAACAAGATCATCGAGGCCGTGAAGCGCCTCCGTGACATGAGCCCGCTCTACGACATGCACAAGGAGGGGATTGACCTGAGCAAAGTGGAGTGGGCGCACCACTAGGGAAATGGCTAAACGGCTAAAGGGCTAAATTCGAGCCCTTTGGTTCGGAAACTTGGGTGAGATTGTTAGGTAGAACCCATTATGGCACGCGGGCGTTTGCAAACTGAGTTTCTTGAGCGCGTTGAAGTTTTCAGCGATCGCTGCGTGGCCGTCGCTGAGCAGTTGGCGGCCGATGGTCGCTTTCTGCGAATCACCGAGCAACTCGCGGCTTCTGGGTCATCGGTTGGTGCCAACCTCGCCGAAGCCGACGAGGCCATGAGCGTCAAGGACTTCCGAAAGCACCTCGCCATCGCAACAAAAGAACTCGCCGAAACCCGCTTCTGGCTCCGCCTCTGCATCCGCCGCGACTGGCTCTCCGAAGCCCGCCTCACGACACTGATCGCCGAGCTCACCGAACTCAAGGCCATTGTTGGGGCCATCCTCAAAAAAACTCGATCCCCAAACCCTACGACCACGCCCCCGCGCAGACCCGATCGCTCAACGCCCCAACCCTCCGAATCACGCCGAACCTCTGATTTAGCAATTTAGTAGTTTGTCATTTAGCAATTTGGAGACCCCCATGGCATACGGACCCAAAATCATCGAACACTACGAAAAACCCCGCAACGTCGGCGCCTTCGGCACCACCGCCGAAGTCAAAACCCGCAAGGACGTCGGCGTCGGTCTCGTCGGCGCCCCCGAGTGCGGCGACGTCATGCAGCTCCAGATCCGCGTCAACCCGCAGACCGGCCTCATCGAAGACGCCAAGTTCAAAACCTTCGGCTGCGGCTCCGCCATCGCTTCCTCTTCCCTCGCCACCGAGTGGCTCAAGGGCAAAACCCTCGAACAGGCCGAGGCGATCAAGAACACCGAAATCGTCGAAGAGCTCAGCCTCCCCCCGGTGAAAATCCACTGCTCCGTGCTCGCCGAAGACGCGATCCACGCGGCCATCAAGGACTACCAGGAAAAGAACGGCCAAGCCGCCAAACCCGCCGAACAAGCCGCGTCGCACTAACTCGATGCCTCGATGCTGCATGCCTCGATGCCTTCCTCCGGCATCCGCACTCTGCAGCGCCTGCGCTCTGCTTTTGCCTCTGCCTTCCTGCTGCTGGCCTGATAACGACACGAGCGACTGACCAAACCTCCGGGCCCCCTCAAGCGTAGAATAAGGTGTCCCAGAAACACCAGGAGAACTCAGCAATGTCCACGAACACCATGACCGACCCGGCCGCGATCGGCGGCGTCATCATCACCGAACTCGCCGCCAAGGAAATCCAGAAGATCATCAAGGAACAGGAACTCGACGCCGACAAGGTTCGCCTGCGCGTCGGCGTCAAAGGTGGCGGCTGCTCCGGCTTCTCCTACCTCCTCGACCTCACCGAAACCCAGAAGGACACCGACGAATCCTTCGAACGCCACGGCATCAAGGTCATCTGCGACCCCAAGAGCCTCCTCTACTTGGACGGCGTCACCATCGACTTCAAAGACGAACTCATGCAACGCGGCTTCGTCTTCAACAACCCCAACGCCACCTCGTCCTGCGGCTGCGGCAGCAGCTTCAGCGTGTAAGGCGGCCCCTCAGCATCTCTCGCCTCCCAAAGCCCTCGCCCTCGTGCGCGGGCTTTTTTCTTTTGGCTGATCGAAGTTGGGCATTCGGCATTCACTCGAACGCGGGCGAACGGATCGGGCACGCCTCTGTCGATTGCCGCATCACGAAAGCCGCATCACGATTGTCGGCGTGGCACCATTGCTGTTGCAGCAGTGCGCCAGACTCGTGACGCTGAAACCCCCGGCCTGAGGGACTTCGGTGATCATCCCACCCGCCACCCCCGACACTGAACTCGGCCAAAGCCCCGACTTCAATGCACGACTTTAGTGCCACCCCGCCGGCCTCGTCACCACTCAACGCTCGGAACATCGCAAAGATAGCAACATACCAGCGGAGCTTCAATGGCGTTTACCTTTCGCGGTCTAGCAGGTTGTTGAAATACGTTCTCGGCTTCCATTCCCGAGGCATTCCAGACAACTTTCTGCCACTCAGACCCGGGTCCGAGGGACAGAAAATGGTCGCGTTCAGGGCCTTGCCGGAGTTTTTCAACAGCCTGCTAGATATTGGCGATACTGGCCCTGCGCGTTCTCATCTCCATCAAGAAGTCGCTGATACCAATGATAATCCTCGACCCAGAACTCAGGGCCCAACAGCACAATGTCTTGATTTTCTCCATACGCATATCGACCAAGTGACCAGGACGCATCGACAGAACCATCGACTATTTCGCACAGCCGCAAATCGACGCCATCGGGAAACGGGCCGCCCCAATCTAGAAACGCCACGGCCGAGTCTGCACGAAACCACATGAAGAGCACTCTATAGGAGGAATGTGCGGTCACATTATGCACATTGCTGCCAATTTTAGATAGCAATGAACGAGCCATTAGATGAAAATCAACTCGCATCCTTAGTACCATGCACTTCACCTCAGCCACTTCACTTCGAAGAAGAATTACACAACACGTATCAGAATAATAGCCAGCAATCGATGCGAGACACGGAGAAGTCTACCGCACGGTGCCCCTATAAACGATCTTGACGTCGTCGTGACCTGCCCCCATTTCCTGTACCAGGTGCTATGAGAGTCTGGGGGTGAGTGGTCTTGACCCCATCTTCGGTCCAGTTCGGATGAGAGCTGAGGGCTTCAACCGGCCAGGCTAGCCTGGCCGGTTGAAGCGAACTCTCTGGGGGCCAGGTTGCCCAGAGCGCTGTGGGGTCGATGCTCATTGTAATCCGTCCGCCACGCCTCGATCGTTTCGCGGGCT
>JAKFUN010000124.1 GCA_021732675.1 Phycisphaerales bacterium | reverse complement strand
CTCCTCTGGCCCCCCCCTCCGGCCTTGAGCACTACACCCTCGAGAGCCCTTGGGCCCTGGCGGTGCTTTTGCTAGCCGCCGCTGGCATCTGCTGGATCTTCCTGGTCCCCACCCGCCGCCGCCAAGGGCTGTTCGCCAGCGCCGTGCTCACCCTGGCCGGGTTGGGCCTTATTGCCCTCGGCAGCCTGATCGACACCCCGCGCGAACAGGTACAGCAGTCGGTCGTGGGGCTCGTTGATGCCATCGCCCTGGGCCAGCCGCGCGAGGCCGACGCCCTGCTGGCGAGTAACGCCGCCATCTACGACCTTGAGGGCTCAACCCCCATCGACAAGAACCAGATCCTCGATCGGGTCCGCAATGACTTCGGCAAGGGGGGCAAGTACGAGCTTTCCGACCACGCCGTGCTCGAAGCCCAGGTCGCTCTCGACTCTGTCACCCTTGCCAAGACCCAGGTCAAAGTCCGCGTCTCCAGCAAAGACTGGGGGGGGCCCTACATCTCCTGGTGGCGGATGGACCTCACCCGCGATGCCCAGAGTCATTGGCAGATCACGGGCATCCAGCCGATCTCGCTCCCGGGCCGGGGTCGGTTTTGAATCCATGCCATGCCCGCACGAGGCAATCCAAGCTTCGCCCCCGAGCGGAGAGAGGCTGCTGTGCCAGCACGCCCGTGCATTATCGGGTGCTGGGGCACAGACGAGCGGGGAGTTAAACCCCGGATGGGCCTCGCCGCCTCGTGCCCGGGCCCTGGCTTTGCTACCCTCCGCCTCTGGCAGTTTTGGACGAAGAAGGAATCAGCATGTCGCACACCCCCACCACCACGATCATCACCGGCGGCTCGGGCGCCCTGGGCTCCGCCGTCGTCGCGTCTCTGCTCGAACGAGGCGACACCTGTCACATTCCCGTGCGTGACGAGATCGAGCTCAAGCACTTCCCATTTGTCAGCCACGAGCGGGTGCGCATCACCACCGGCGTGGACCTGACCGACGAAGCCGCCACCACCAAGTTCTACGAGGCCGTGGCCAGCGCCAACGGGCTGTGGGCCAGCATCCACATCGCCGGCGCCTTCGCCTACAACCCCATCGAAAGCACCTCACGCCAAGACTTCCTGACCCAAATGAACATCAACGCGCTGACCACATTCCTGTGCTGCCGCGAGGCCGTCAAAATCATGTCCAAAAACCCCGGTGGTCCGGGCGGACGCATCGTGAACGTCTCCGCCCGCCCCGCCTTGGAGCCCCGCGCCGGGGCCAACATGGTCGCCTACACCGCCGCCAAGGCCGCTGTCGCGGCCATGACCCAGGCCCTGGCCGAAGAAGTCGTCGCGCGAGGCATCCTCGTCAACGCCGTGGTTCCTTCGATGATGGACACCCCCGCCAACCGCAAATCTATGCCCGGGGCAGACTACTCCAAGTGGGCCAAAGTTGACGATGTCGCCCGCACCATCACCTTCCTCGCCTCCGCCACCAACACCTGCACGCGGGGCGGGCTGATCCCGGTGTATGGGGGGGCGTGAAGTCGGGGACGTACATCGCAAAACGACAAACACCCTCAGCACTTGCCGAGAGTGGTCATGTGTTCCGATTTAGAAGGCACTCGAGCCCGCCCGCACGCCGCCTCCTGGACGCAGCAGAGCCCTAACCGATCAGAATCCGCAGGAAGCGTACGGGCAACCGTTGCCAGCGATGCTGTTAATGAGGGCATCAATGTCAGCTTGATCCGCATTTCCATCACGGTTGTAGTCCGGGTCTACACCGCTCGTGTTCGGCTGGCCCGCCACCACCCCGACCAGATAGTCGATATCACCCTGGTCGGTGTTGCCGTCCTGGTTGACGTCGGGATCGCACAAGGGCACGTTGCAGCAGTCAGGCAGGCCGAAGGGCTCGTAGATGTCGTCGCCCGCGTTGGCCGCCAAATCGACTTCATCGTCGACGCCGTTCAGGTTGCAGTCCCCATGCAATGTAAACACGAAGTCATCGCTCTGCTGGGTCCAGTACACCGGAGTCACGCCCCACCCAGCGGGCAACTGATCGCACAGTAACCTGTCCGTGCCCGTCACCTTGGGTCGAACGTGGTAGACGCCGGGAATCAACGTGACCTGATTCAAGCCCCGCAATACCAACACGCTCTTTTCGATGCCAGTCGGATCGTCCACAATCTCGAAGGCCATGCTGTTGGCATAGTCGTTGACCGTGGTGACCTGTCCAGCCGCATC
Source organism: Phycisphaerales bacterium (assembly GCA_021732675.1). Classification (GTDB taxonomy): domain Bacteria; phylum Planctomycetota; class Phycisphaerae; order Phycisphaerales; family UBA1924; genus RI-211. The sequence continues at coordinate 5,543 of JAKFUN010000124.1, read as the reverse complement.
CTCGATGAAGACGCTGACAGGTATGGTTCCCGGTGTTTCCGCCTTGATCGGGCCGTCAAAGGCCAGCTTGATGGTTCGCGACTGGAAGTGAAACGCGGCAGGATTTGGACGCTCAGGGAGACAGTTGTCGCAGCTTCCAAACACCCTTGAGCAAAGTTCCGAGTTCAGCAGAGGCCGGCTGGGGTTGGCGGGGTCGGCAGAGGGGGACGCCCCTGAAAGACTACGTTCCAGTGTGTACGGGGGCGGGCCAAATGATGATGGGACGCCAGCCTGAGGAAGAACCGCGATAGAAGTTCCAATCGGACGTGAAAGCTGCGAGGCAGCCCAAGCCGCCAGCCCGGCATCGCATTCTTTCGAGTCCACGTAGAGAAGGAGCAGGTAGTCCTCTAGGGTGCGCATCTGCTGGTAACCCACCGGGTCGTCAGAGATTGGGATTCTATCGAAGCTCCCCATGATCTCGGCGTATTTTGAGTATGCGTTAAACGACCATCGCTTTCTGTCTCTGCAATAGCTCGCGGGGTAGCTCTGTGCGATCGCAATCGCTGATCTGAGGACGAGTACGTCAGTAGAAGTACCGTACGTTTCCCACAGTGCATGAAGTCGCGACACCCACTCTGCCCGGTCCCCCACCTCCAAATGCCAACGTGCCTGTTCATATCGCTCAAGGATGCGTCGCGAGTTGTCCATAACAGCCAATACATCTTCGCGACCAAACATTGCATCAATACGGGCGGAAGCGCCTTGTAGATCGCCCAGTTCGCGCATTACCGCGGCGGCGTTGTGCATTGCCAATTGCCGGGTTTCCGCGTCGACTTGAGGACTTGAAAGCACCAGTACTTGATCAAGAGACGCCAAAGCAGTCGAGAGGTTCCCACCGTAGTTGGCCTCAAGGTCAGCCCGATCAAGCAAAAGCGTCACCCATAGTTCCGGGTACTGTCCTGCGAGAGCGGGCTGCGCTTGGTAGGCTACCACTGCTGCGTCAAGGTATTGGGAGGCAGCAAGATAGCTTGCATCACGATACGATAAATACAGCATCCGATTGCCCTCGACCACATCGGTATCCTGAAGTGGCTGAGCAACTAGATCGACAAACAATGCTCGGGCCGAATCCCCTTTTAGATCCAGCACTGCCTGTTGAAGCAGGTTCGACCGAATTTCCAGCATTCCTTGTCGACGCTCCTCTGGATCGGCCGAGTTCGCATCGATCTTGATCCAACGCTGACCAGGGGGCAGGCTGGGAAAGCCGGGCTGCGCCAACGTTAAAGAAGTCCACATCAGTACTGCAAAGATGCTGAAAAAAGCTAGCTTCATATTACTCCTCCGCCAATTTGCACCCGCCGATCCACGACGCACACAACACTGCGACACGCAAAAGCAATACTCATCATCGCGGACGCTCCCACCCGCAGCAATAATGCTCACCCGGACCCGGTTCCTCACAGTAAAGAGGCTCGCAGCAAGGTTCGGACCTCTTCCCCTCATATCGATCATTCGCTGGCGGCGGCACGCACACATATGTTTCGGCGACCTCAATCCACATCAGGTCCCCGGCCGGAGCGAACTCGAGGCCCCTCCACCCCTTGACTACACCGTCCAGTCGCACATGCTGAACGCACTCCTGGGTTTTTACGGGAATCTCCCGAACCACTGGGTCCGCTGCGATGTATGAACCGCCTCCTCTGGGGTCCGAGTAGTACTTGTTTGACTCTATAAAAAACGTTGTCGTTTTCTTAATGTGCTCTTGGTAATGATGCTCGGTCCAGTGTACACGATGGTAGTTTGTGTAACAGTAATCTGGTGGATTGTCGAGTGTCGATTGATACTCAACCTTGACGGAGTTAGCAAATGTTTCTTCGAGAGCCCTGGTGATCTTTGAGTTTAGCTCGAAGCCAACCTGTAGCTGGTCCTTCAGAGCGTTCAAAAGCTCAACTGCGTACTTTCGTTTGAACTCTTCATCAGTTGTCTCAGCTACACTGTTCGACCAGGTAAAAGTGGTTTCTTGTTTAAGGGAGTACGGATTTCTCGGCAAGGCGGGAATGACCTCAAACTCACGATACCACCGGCACCGGAAGGGCTTCAAAGACTCCCATTCTTCGTGTTCTTCCGTTGAATACTTAGCTCGCCTCAACACCTTCGGAATGACAGTGGATTTAACGACGCGCTCTTTGATCGAGATGAGAGGAGACCCATCATATCCGACCGTTGTAGAGAGGCGAGGCTCACAAGGTGCCGTGGACTCGTCCGGCCCAAGAGGCTTGAGGGGGAAGTCCTGTACTGGGATCGGGTCGGGGTCCTGAGCCTTGGCGGTTGAAATCACGACGTTAGCGAGTAACACTAGCAGTATGCAAAAGCGGGGAAATTTCGCGGCGACTCGCAGCGATTGACGAATGGAAGGCTTGCAAAGCTGCCAATATGTCAACACATTCTGGACATGAAAGTTTGTCACAGTAGCTACCTCCTATCCGACCACTGGCATCATCGACCCAAAGACTTGACGACAACTCCATAGTAGCTACCCACCCCCCCCCGTTAATCAAAAGTCCAAAGGATTTCCATGAACTTTCCGATAAGCCGCACTGACAACCACCAAGCTACCCTCCCCATGCCCCAACGCTGGTTCGACGCGCATTTAGATCTCGCCTACCTCGCCGTGCGCGGGCGGGCGATGACCAAGCCCCTGGCCGATCTTTCCGGCTCCGCCGCCGGACCCGACGGGCCCCCCGCCGTCACCCTCCCCAGCCTGCGTGACGGCGAGGTTCGCCTCGCCTTGGCCACCATTTTCACCGAAGTCGTCGAACCCGGCACCGAGAACCTCACGCCCGAGCAATATCACGCCGGCGATGCCGAAGCCGCCCACCGGCGTGGCCGCGCCCAGCTCGAGGCCTACCTGACCTGGGCCGATCAAGACCTCATCGCCATCGACCTCCCCCACTGCTTGCACTCGCCCGAAGGGGTCGGCGAGATTCGGGGCGGCATGGGCGTTTCGGAGGTCGAGCCGCCGAGCATCGACGCGACCACCACCCGCGCCGTGCGGGGCCACAAGCTCCACATCGGCATCCTGATGGAAAACGCCGACCCGATCCGCGAGCCCGCCGAGCTCGCCTGGTGGGTGGAGCGTGGGGTGTGTGCCATCGGGCTGGCATGGGCACGGCCGAGTCGCTATGCCGCGGGCAACAACGTCCCGCCGGAGGAACGCCAGGGAATCTCATCCCTCGGGCGCGATCTGGTGCGAGAGATGGACCAACTGGGCGTCGTGCACGACGCCTCCCACCTTTCGGACCGCTCGCTGGAGGACCTCTTCGCGATGACCTCGCGCCCGGTGATCGCCTCGCACTCCAACTGCCGGGCCCTACTCGATCGCCCGGGCGGCATCATCACCCAGCGCCACCTGACCGACCGCGCCATCCGCGAAATCGCCAGCCGGGGCGGCGTGATCGGCATCAACTTGTTCTCCACGTTCCTCAATCGCTACGGCAAGGACCGGCGTGCCAGCCTGATCGACGTGATCGCCCACATCGATCGCGTTTGCGAGCTGGTGGGCGATTCGCGCCACATCGGCCTGGGCAGCGACATGGACGGGGGCTTCAGCCGCGAGCGCCTGCCCATCGGCATCGACGCGCCACGCGACCTGCGGGCCCTTTCTGACGCCCTCCGCCGCCACGGCTGGACCGACAACCAAATCGAAGACTTCGCGTGGCGCAACTGGGCGAGGTTCTGGAGCAGGGCGGGGCCGAAGGGGTAGGTTTCCGTCCTTCAGAGCCGCGGGCGGCAGCCCGCGGTTGCGACGCTGCGTACTTGACGACGCCCACGATGTGTACCGAAGTGTTCGAGATCGGTGCGTTATGCCGAAATAACTCAGCATGACAACGACCTCACCCATCAGTCTCACCGCCGTGGCGTGCTCGCTCTGCGTCGCGGCTTCCACCGCAAACGCTCAATGGACCACCAGTTCCCTTCATCCCTCCGGCGCTGCCACCTCGACCGGGGTCGGCATCTCAGGAACGCAACAAGTCGGCTTCGTTGTCATCGGCAACGACCCGCTCGGGCCAGTACGTGCATGCCTCTGGAACGGTGACGCCGGTTCGTGGGTCGATCTCAACCCTCCAGGCCAAGACCGCTCGGTCGCCAACGCCACGTCAGGGACGCAGCAGGTCGGCGACGTCGTCGTTGGCGGCCCGCGCGGCTCCTCACACGCCAGCCTGTGGAGCGGCTCAGCCGGCTCCTGGGTAGACCTCCATCCCTCGGGCTCGTCGTCCTCCAGCGTCAACGGTATCGCGGGCACTCGGCAGTTCGGCTATGTGGTTTCGGGCGGAAACCGGCACGCCGCGATCTGGAGTGGCAGCGCCGCCTCCATTGTCGATCTGAATCCCGTCGGCGTCGTCAACTCCGTGCTTGTCGGCGGCGATGAATCCACCCAAGTCGGTTCCACCTGGGACCAGGATCCATCCTCGTATTACCACGCCGCCCTCTGGCACGGCTCCGCTGATTCATGGCTCGACCTCGCGCCTCAGGGAGCCATCCGGTCGGGCGCCTACAGCGTGTCAAACAACCAGCAAGTCGGTGATGTCCAAATGGATGGCGAAAACCCGCACGCCTGCCTTTGGGAAGGCGACGCCGCTTCCCGGGTAGACCTCCATCCGCTCGGTGCCGGCGAGTCAATCGCCTTTGGCACCGATGGCGTCCGGCAGGTGGGCTATGTCGCGATGTCTCCATTTGGGAGCACACTGGCGAGTCTGTGGAGTGGTTCGGCCGATTCGTGGCTCGATCTCTCCGCATTTCTGCCCGGGCAATGGGAGGACACCCGAGCGCTCGGCATAACGACAGACGGATCGACGACGCGGGTCGTCGGCTTCGGATTCAACATCGCCGCTCAACGTCAAGAAGCCATTCTCTGGACGTTCACCACCACGCCACCGGTATGCGACGCCGATGTGAATCAGGACGGCGACAGAGACCAGGGCGACGTCGATTACCTGATCAACGCCATCGCCGGGGGCGTCAACCCTACCTCAACAAACCTCGACTTCAATAACGACGGCAACGCTGACCAGGGCGACGTGGATGCGCTGATTAACGTCATCGCGGGTGGCGACTGCCCCTAATCCGCAGCGCCACCTGACCGACCGGGCGATCCGCGAGATCGCCGCGCGGGGCGGCATCATCGGGATCAACTTGTACTCCACGTTCCTCAATCGCAGCGGCAAAGACCGGCGGGCGACGCTGCTCGACGTCATCGCGCACATCGAGCGGATGTGCGAGCTGGTGGGCGATCAGCGGCATGTAGGGCTGGGCAGCGACATGGACGGGGGCTTTAGCCGCGAGCGATTGCCGGCAGGGATCGACTCGCCGCGCGACCTGCGGGCCCTTTCTGACGCCCTCCGCCGCCACGGCTGGACCGACGACCAAATCGAAGACTTCGCCTGGCGCAACTGGGCACGCTTCTGGAGTAAGGCGGGGCCAAAGCAAGTGGCCCGCGCCTAAGCCCTTCCCACTTTGGTTGCACAGGCCCAGGCCACCAGACGGGGTAGAGTTCAGAACTTCCC
>JAKFUN010000010.1 GCA_021732675.1 Phycisphaerales bacterium | reverse complement strand
GACCACCCCAACGTCCCCTGCCACCTCTCCGCACAGAGTTGATTTTCCCCGCTTGATTCCTGAGCGGAAGTGGTCAAGAATGCTGACCCGGGACGGAGGACTGCTCCGCCCACGGGTTCATGGTTTTTCGGAAAGGGATTTTTTCGACATGGCTCACTCTCGCTCGGCAAAGAAGCGTGTTCGTCAGAATGAGACTCATCGCGCCCGCAATCGCTGGCGCTTGAACACGCTTCGCGAAGCGACCAAGGAGTTTCTCGAGAAGATCCTGCACGGCACCCCTGCTGAGGCTGCCGACGCGTTCAAGAAGCTCAGCCGAATCATCGATCGCTCCGCGTCGGTGGGCATCATTCATCAGAACGCCGCTGCTCGACGCAAGAGCCGGTTGAGCGCTCGCCTCAAGGCGAAGAAGGCCGCCGCCTAAGCTTGGCGGAGTTGGTGGATCGCCCCGCGGTTTGTTCCTGGTTCGCCCGATTTCTCGTAGAGGCCCGCCGTGTAGCGGGCCTTTTTCATTGGGAGACGCCGAGACCTCCCGCTTCGGGCATTCGGGATTCGAGAATCGGGCCTTGGCATCCGACAGCTGCGGCTTTCCGACTGCCCAACGCCGCGAGCCTTGTGCCATTCCCGCCCGCTATGCTCGCCCCCGGTGTCGAAGCGAGCTTCCATTCCGAACACGTACGCCGCCTGGTCGGGGCGGCCGCTGCATGTTTTGATCTTTCTGGCCCCTCTGTTGGCCCTCTATGAAGCCGGCTCGGTGCTGTACCTTTCGGGGCCTGCGCTGGGCGCGGAGACGATCGGCGCCCGCGGCATTCTGGGCTCGTTCTTTCACGCGTTTGGCGTCGCCAGCCTGCACTTGCCCCCGCTCGCGTTGGTCGCGGTGTTGCTCACTTGGCATGTGCTTTTGAAGGACGCATGGCGTGTGCGCTGGGGAGTGCTGGCGGGCATGGCCGCCGAGTCGCTGGTGTGGGCGATTCCGCTCCTGGTGCTGGGGATTTTCCTTTCCATGCGAAGCCCGCAGAGTGCCCCGCCCGGGGCGCTGGCCTTGCAGGGAAGCTCGCTGGCGGAGTTGTCGTGGCAAGCGCGGCTCACGGTCTCGATCGGAGCGGGAATCTACGAGGAACTCCTCTTCAGGCTGATCTTGATCGGCGGAGTGCATTTTGCCGTCGTCGACATCCTGAGGTTTCATTCCAGTGTCGGGTATGTCGTGGGCGCGATCGTCTCGGCGGTGCTCTTTGCACTGAGTCACAACCTGGGCGTGCCGGGGGGAGGGATCGACCTGCGCCTGCTGGCGTTTTACACGGCTGCCGGGCTGTACTTTGCAACCATTTTTGTCAGCCGCGGGTTCGGGATCGTGGTCGCTGCCCACGCGATGTACGACGCGATCGCGCTGCTGATTTTTCTGCAGGGTTCGCCCAGTTCGTAAGGCGTACGCACGAGTAAAGCCCGGTAAAGGACAGACGTTTTCGGGCTGGGCTGGTACGGACGGACAAATCCGCTAGGCTGGAAGGGCGATCGGATGTAGAATAGAGTGGTTGAGCTGGACGGGTTGGTCGCGTTTGACGCACCCGCACAAGGCGAACTGTGGACGCCAAGTGCTTTTGCGAAAGGACGGGATATGGGCCTGGACTTCGCTATCGACGCTTTGTACGACACCGGTTGGAATATCACGGAGGTCAAGGCGCTCGCCAGACACTCGGACGGGCGGCCTTACCCCTCGCGTGACGCGGTGCAGGCATTCTTCGGCGAGCACGGGTACGAGCTCAACCTCAAGCACATTCAGCTGTTTGATTGCTACCGGGCCGAATGGCGCGACGCCGACGGCAAGCTCGGCGGGGCGGTGGTGGGTCAGACGGCGGAGGAAGCGGCGGTGTATGCGATGAGTCAGCTTCGGCGGCAACTCGCGAATCACTAGGCGTTCAGAAGGGCCGACCAGCACCGTGCCGGTCCAACCACGAGCGGTGGATCCGATGCGGCGTGCTTCGGAGGTCGCTCCAATGAGCACGCAGCCACCCCCAAAGATCCTGGCTTTGCAGGAGCTTCTTCGCACGTCCGCGCGACTACCACACTTCAGCGACCTTCGATCGCCGTGTACGCCACAGCGTGCGGGCCGGTGTAGTCCACGTCGGGGCGGAAGAGGCGATTGTTGGCGAGCTGCTCCATCACGTGGGCCGACCAGCCGCCGGCGCGGGCGATCACAAACGTCGGCGTGAACATGTCCAGCGGCAGGCCGATGCAGTGATAGGTGGTGGCGGAGTAGAAGTCGACGTTGGGGTAGATTCCCTTCGCGGCCTTCTCGCGGTTCATCACTCCCTCGATCGCCGTCGACTTCTCAAAGAGGCTGATGTTCCCGGTGTCGCGAGCGAGCTGCTCGGCGAGAGACTTAAGGTGAGCCGCCCGGGGGTCGTAGGACTTGTACACACGGTGCCCGAAGCCGGGGATTTTGTCCTTCTTGGTGAGCTTGTCGACGATGAACTTCTCGGCGTCGGCGACGGTGGGGATCTGGTTGAGCATCTTCATGACGCCCTCGTTGGCCCCGCCGTGCAGGGGGCCACGAAGGGAGCCGATGGCCCCGGTGATCGCGGAGTAGATGTCGCTCTCGGTGGAGGCGATGCTGCGGGCCGAGAAGGTGGAGTTGTTGAACCCATGGTCGGCGTGCAGAATCAGGCAGACGTCCATGGCGCGGGCCATGGTGGGCGTGGGGCGAACGCCGTTGAGCATGTACAGGAAGTTCTCGGCCAGGCCGAAATTCTTGTCGGGGCGAACCAGCGCCATGCCCTTGCGATAGCGATGGAAGTAAGCGAGGATGGTCGGGACCACCGCCAGGATGGTCAACGCCTTGTCACGCAGGCTGGCGTGATCGATCGCGTCGGGCTTGGGGTCAAACATCCCGAGGGCGCTGACGAGCGTTCGAACGGCGTGCATCGGCTCGGCGGTCTTGGGCAGGCTGGTGAGCATCGCTTCGAGGGCCGGGGGGAGCTCGTAGCGATCGCGGACCTGAGTGGTGAACTCACGCAGGGCCGGGGCTTTGGGCAGGTGCCCGTCCCACAGGAAGAGGACGGTTTCTTCAAAGGTCGACTTGCTGGCCAGCTCGCCGATGGGGATGCCGATGTACTCGAGAACACCCTTCTCGCCGTCGATGAACGAAAGTTTGGTCTCAGCCGCAATGACGCCTTCGAGGCCCTTGGAATACGTCGCCATGTGCATTCTTCCCCTGGGATGATGGTGAGCCGTTTGGATGCCTGCCAGCCAGTTTGGATCCACTATACGGGCTGGTTTCTCTGTCGATCCACCGGACATTTGGGGGCAGTGGAAGATTCACCCCCTCTGTCGGATTCCAAAGGGTGCGTTTGGCGCATCGCAAGCGGCGTGGCTTGGCCTCGCCCGCGCAGGTTTGGTCGGGGCTCGCCCCGCAAACGCCAAGGGCAGAATTTCATGATCCCGGCCCACATCCCCACTACGGTTGCGGATGCCCCGCACCCGAATCAAGATCTGTGGTATTCGCGACGAAGAAGCCCTGTTCGCAGCCGCCGACGAAGGGGCAGACGCCCTCGGCTTCATGTTTGTTGAGAACTCTCCCCGGTTCATCTCCCCGGACGAGGCGGCGGAGTTGCTGGCGCTGGTGCCCCCCTTTGTGTCGGCGGTCGGGGTCTTCGCCAACCCCACGATCGAGCAGTTCGCCGACATTGAAGAGATCTGCCCGACCCCTTACACCCAGCTCCACGGCCAAGAGGACGCCAAGACGGTTCGCGCCTGCGGGCCAGACATTATCAAGGCCATCAAGTACGACCCCGCCACCATCGCTGGCTCCATCCAGGGGTGGGATGCGATCGAAGAAGTCGGGGCGATTTTGGTCGACGGCTCGGCGGGCGGGGAGGGGATCGCCTTCGACTGGCCTTCGCTGGCCCCGCTGATCGAGAACTGCTCCAAGCCGGTGATCATCGCCGGGGGCCTCACCCCGGCCAACGTTGCAGAGGCGATCCGGGCGTGCCGCCCTTGGGGGGTGGACGTCTCGAGCGGGGTCGAGCGGGTGAAGGGAGTCAAGGACGCGGGGCTGATCGAGGCCTTCTGTGCCGCGGTGCGTGAGGCAGATCGGGGATAAGTGCTCAGGACCCGCCCGACCGTTTCTCAGCCGGATTTAGGTGACGCCTCGGGCCTTAAGGATGGTCGTCAGGCGCGTGGAGATCGCGGCGATCGTCTCGCCATCTACGTCCATGATCTCGTCGGCCAGCGAGGTGTAGACCGAATCTCGCTGTGCCAGCACGTCGGGGATCTCTTCGAGAACCCCTCTGCCAGTCAGGCTTGGGCGCTGGGAGAGGTCGGTTTTTTCGAGCCTGGCGCGCAGCGTGGCCGGGGTGGCACGCAGGTAGACGACGATGGCTCGCTTTCCGGCTCGTGAGGCATTGATGAGGTCGGCGGCACCGGAGGCGAGGGGGGTGCCGCCGCCCAGGGCGAGCACGAAGCGTTGGCTTTGCATCGAAACCCGCAAGGCTTCGAGCTCCGCAGCTCGAAACGCCGACTCGCCGACGCGGGCGAGGGCCTGCCCGGCGGTGGCCGCGTTCAGGCGAGTGGCCGTCATGGTGTCGAGGTCGACATATGTCCGGCGAATGCGGGTGGCCAGGAGCGAGGCGATGCTGCTCTTGCCGCACCCGCGCATACCGATGAGAAGCACGTTCATGGGCAGTCCCCAGGCACGGGCGATACGTAGCGCAGTTGCAAAGTGGCAACCTGACCGAGTGAAGAGAGTGAACCTTGGGTGCGCAGCGGGAGCGATGCTCGTTCGTCACTTTGCCACTTCACCACTTCGTCACCCCGCCACTGCTTCGGTCTCACGCGCGGCTCTGGTACGCCCCATCGGCAGTCGAGATCCGCAGCTTCTCGCCCACGTTGATGAAGTCGGGGACACGGGTCTTGAGCCCGGTCTCCATCGTGCATTCCTTCATGACGTTGGTCACGGTGCCGTTCTTGACCGCCGGGTCGCAGGCCTTGACCGTGAGCTCGACCGAAGCGGGCAGTTCGATGAGGATGGGGTTGCCGTCGTGCATCAGCACGTTGGTCTTGGCGTTGGCGCGAAGGTAGAGCAGCCCGGTCCCCAGCACGTCTTCGGGAATGGTGTACTGCTCGTAGTTTTCGCCGTCCATGAATGTGGCGCCGGTGTTGTCGGAGTAGAGATACTCCATCTCGCGCCGGTCCAGGTCGATCACCTCGATGTCGTCGGTGGGCTTGTAGCGTTTTTCCAGGGTCTGGTTGCGCAGCACGTCGCGAATCTTGAGCTGGATGAACGCCCGGAGGTTGCCGGGGGTGCGATGCTCGATCCCGGTGACCACAAAGAGCTTGCCGTCGATCTTGACACCCTGGCCCGGGCGGAGGTTGGTCGCCTGCATGAACGCTTCCTTCTCTAGGAGTACGAAACCCAAATTAGACCGGCCTGCGCCGGAAAACCGGCGGCACAGAACTATCGAACCCCGGCTCAACAACCTGTTGGCAGCCGCCGCCATCTCGGGGGGTCAAGTGTAGCCCGGAATGCCCGCCCACGCCCCCAAGCTCTGAAACAAGCGACGGGTTGGCAGCATCGGAAAGCGTTACACTCTTGGTCGTACCTTGATCCCCCACCACCTTTTCGGAGTCCTGCCCCATGCTCAACCAGCTCAGCCGTCGCGATTTTCTAGCCCGCTCCGCTGGGGCCGCCCTGGGTGCGGGCCTGCTCGCCGGGCTGCCGCGCGGGGCCTTCGCCGCTCGAACCGGAGAGGCGGCAGATTTCTTTGAATGGACAGAGATCAGTAGGGGCGTCTTTGTGGCCCTGAACCGCACCGGGGGCAATCTCGAGCTCGCCGGCGGGAACAGCATTCTCTTCGTGGACGACGCCGGTTCGCTGATCGTCGACGTCAAGCAGGCGCTGCTGGGCAACACCCTCAAGCGTGAGCTCACCGGCCGCACTCCCAAGCTCGGCTGGATCGTCAACACCCACCACCACTTCGATCACGCCGGCGGCAACCCATGCTTCGGCGGCACCATCCCCTTCACCATGCACGCTAACTGCGAGAAGCGACTCCTCGAAAGCGGCGCCTCGAACGTGACCGGACTCGACAAGCGGATTGAGGCCCTGAGGGCCAGCGGGCTCCCCGGGGCCGAGGCAGCCGCCACCGACGCGGGCGAGCTGCTCACCTCGCTCCCCACCCTCCCCCAGGACGCCTGGGCCCCCAAGGGACGGACGACGAGCATCACGGCCCAGACCTCGCTGAAGGCCGCGGGACGCACGCTCACGCTGCACAGCTTTGGCCCCGGACACACCGACAACGACATCGTGGTTCACGACGCCGACGCCAACATCGTGCTGGGTGGCGACGTGCTCTTCAACGGGCTGCATGTCTTCTTCGATGTGGCGGGCGGCGCCAAGAGCGCCGGCTGGCTCCACAGCCTGGCCGAGATCAAGAAACTCTGCAACGCCAAGACGATCGTCGTCCCTGGACATGGCCCGGTGGGCGATGTCACCATGATTGATCGCCTCGCCGAGTACTTCGAAAAAACCATCGCGGCCGTCAAGCAGGCGATCAAGGACGGCAAGCCCCGCGAGGAGGTCGCCAAGATGATCCTCCCCGAGTACAAAGACTTCGCCCTTGGTGTCGCCCAGCCCTACCTCTGGGGCGGGATCTACGACGAACTCGTCCCCCCCACCACCGACAGCGCCCAGAAAGAAGGCGCCAAGTAAGCCGCTACGAAAGTGGCCCACTGCGTTCGTCTCCTCTCGCGTGACTCGGGTGCTGCTTGAAACTCAATCAGCCCCCGAGGCACGCGGCTTTTCGGCACCCACGATCTCTCCGGACCCTCCACATGACCACCCGACGCGATCTGCTCCGCCTCGCCGCCGCCGGCGCGGCCGGGGCCTTTCTCCTCCCCCACGCCATGGCCACCTCCACCACCGAAGACACCTTTTTCACATGGAAGCCCGCGGCTGACGACGCCAAGGTCGCCTTCGGCAGCGGGGGCAACGCCCTCGTGCTCCGCGGCAACAACGCGGCCTTGCTGGTGGATTGCAAGAACGCTCCCTATGGCGACTGCCTCCGACGCGAAGCCGGGCCCGGCCTCACCACCATCGTCAACACCCACCATCACGCCGACCACACCGGTGGCAACCACGCATTCTCCAAAGACCTCAAAATCATTGCCCAGGCCAAAGTCACCGATCGAGTTCTGGGCCAGATGAACCGCTACATCTCGCAGCTCAAAGAAGCCGCCACCCAGTTGGGCGAGGCCACCGGCCCCGCCGTCCCCAAGGTGCGCGACGAAGCCAAGGCCCTGTACCTGCGGGTTGAAAAACTCCGCCCCACCGACTGGGCCCCAACCCAGACCTTCGACCAGAACGAAACCCTGGATATCGGCGGGGTCGAAGTCCGCCTGCACCACTTTGGCTCCGGGCACACCGACAACGACTTGGTCGTCCATGTCCCCTCCAAGAACCTGCTCCACGCCGGCGACCTGCTCTTTCACCAGCGCCACCCATACGTTGATCGCGATGGCGGAGCGAACACACACGGGTGGATGGAAAGCGTCACCAAGGCGATCGCGCTATGCGATGCCAAGACCGTCGTGATCCCCGGGCACGGCGAGCTGACCGACGTCGAGGGACTCAAAGCCCAGATTCGCTACTTTGAAATCACCCGAGCCGCCATCGAGGGCGCCATCAAGGCTGGCAAGCCCCGCAAAGAGGCGATCGAGATCAAACCCGCCGAACTGGCGGCCTTGGGTGGAGCCAACATCCAGCCGCTGGTAATGGGGGCGATCTACGACGAACTCACCGCGTCGCAGAAGTGATCGCTCCAATCACTGGCGGCTGAGGTACGCCCCCACGTACTCGACCCAACGCCCGGAACCATCCCGC
>JAKFUN010000027.1 GCA_021732675.1 Phycisphaerales bacterium | reverse complement strand
GTTCATCATGACGAGAAAGAGGAGGACGACGAGCAGCAGACCCAGGCCGCCACTGGGGCCGTAACCCCACTTGCGGCTATATTGCCACGTCGGCAAGCCACCCACCAGCAACAGCACCACGACCACAAGAAGAATGAATCCCATGTTGGAGTCTCCTGGCCGTCAGATTCAAGGAAGGCCGAATGATGCAATGGTGACGTTCACCGCGACATCTTCGCCACTGTACCGACCGGCCTGATATACATTTTTGCTCACGTCGCCACAGTTGCTCTTCGCTCACTCGCGACGCGCCCAAAGCACTGTGTTGTCTCGTAGCCCATCAAAGAACCAGAAGAAGAAAGTGAAGACACGGGCGGGAAGCCCGTGCCACACGAGTTGGTGATGTTCCGTCGCATACCAATCCCAGTCGACACTCAGGCAAAGAGCGGAAAGAGGATCGAAGAATCTGAAGTTCGGCGGGGCCGCCGGGCAACCCGGGGCGTCCGAGAGGCCCGAAATGCCCAGCACGCCCGAGTCTCACCTGCGAACCGTATTACATCTTGCGGGGCGGGGTAGAGCTGGTCTGGGGAGTCTTTTGAGCAGGGTTGGCGGGGTTGCCATTGACAGCCTTGGAGTGATCGGCGTGATCGCCCACACCCTTGGCGCCCGGCCCGCTCTGGGTGGCGGGCTTCATCTGCGACTTGTTGCCATCGACCTTGCCCATCGTGCCCGACTTGGGCGCCGCGTCGGTGGCATTCTGACAATGCGAGGTGTAACCGGCGGAGTCGATCGCGCCGCAGGCAGCGGTACAGCCGTCATCGTCGGCGTGGATCGTGGCCGCGCCGACCTTGACCGAATCAGTCTTGATGTTCTCAACGCCGGCGAGCGCCGTCGTCACTTTCTTGACACAGGCATCGCCGGTCATGCCATCGATATTGATCGTACGGCTGGAGAGAGTTGCAGTTTCCATGGAAAAGGCCTTTCGTTGATTGAGTCGCCTGGGAAGCCGCATACTCCCCCGAGGCATCTCACTGTAACAAGCGATGGAGCCGCGTCCACACCTAAATGCGGCTCTCTGGTCAGTCAATATGCGGAAGCAATCAATATGCTTGATTTCAGCGTTAGAACCGCTGTTTTGTCGCGAGGCTCGCGATGCGGGGCTTGCTTTGGGGGAAGAATGCTCGGCACCAGCGCGTCACGAGGGTTTGGGCACCGAGACGACGTGAAAATCGGTCCGCGCGCAGGTTTTGGCCGGGCGCGGGACCGCCTTTTGTTGGCCTTGCAAGACGGCGAAGGCGCGAGTGGGTGTGTCACGCGCGTGCCGGTGGTGGCTCATCTCAGGAGTCGCCTGCGGCTCGTGCCTGGGCGTGCGGAGAGACAGCCTTAGCCGATGACCTTGAGGCCGACCTTTTTTTCGCCATCGCCGATGGGGCGGGCGATCAGGTCGTACCCGTCAGCATCGACCACGACGCAGGAGACGAGCTCGCCCGGGCTGAGGGGGGCGCGAGAATGAACAAAGGTGACGCCGTCGATTTGGGGGGCTTGGAACTTGGTTCGGCCTTGGTAGAGGCGGCCGCCGTCGCTGACGCCGGTGGTTTTCTTGCCTTGCGTGCGCAGGGCGGCGTCGATGAGCACCTCGACCCGCATCGCCTTTGGTTCGCCCCCGGCTTCGAACTTCGCGGCCATCGCCTGGTTGCGGGCGAAGGCGACCTTTTGCTGCAGGGCCATGATTTCGTCGCGGCGTCGGGTCTTGATCTCGGCGGGGACGGCCAGGGCGGGGTCGGCTTCCATCGTGCCCGCCACGGTCCCGGGCTCGCGGCTGTACTCGAAGACCCCGACGGCCTCGAACTGCATGCGTTCGATGAAGCTCAAAAGCTCCTGGTGGTCGGCTTCGGTTTCGCCGGGGAAGCCGGAGATGAAGGTGGTTCGCACCGACATGCCGGGCACACGCTCGCGCAGGCGACCGATGAGGCGCTCTTGTTGCTCGCTGGTGACGTGACGCCTCATGAGGCTCAGGACGCGGGTGCTGGCGTGTTGCAGGGGGATGTCGAGGTAGGGGAGGAGCCTCCCGCGCGAGGCGAGGGCGGCGAAGGCGTCGACCATTTCATCCGAGAAGTTGCTGGGGTAGGCGTACATGAGCCGGAGCCAGCCGCGGCAATCCATCTCGTCCATGGTGTCGCTCAAGCCGGTGAGCAGACCCGGCAGCCCGCGGTCCATCGCCTTTGAGCCGGGCGAAACGCCCCAGCCGATGTCGTCGCCGTAGCTGGTGGTGTCTTGGCCGATGAGGAGCAGTTCGAAGGCGCCGTCGGCGATGAGTTCGCGGGCTTCCTGGAGGATTTTGTCGGGGGATTTGCTGCGCATTTTGCCGCGAATGCTGGGGATGGTGCAGAAGGCGCAGTTCTGGTTGCACCCTTCGCTGATGCGCAGGTAGGCGTAGTGTCGCGGGGTGAGGCGGAGGCGGGCGGAGTCGTCCTCGAAGTAGCCGATGCCTTTGCCGTCTTTGCCGTTGACGGTGAGGCCGGCGGTTTTGATCCCGCGATCAGCGGCGGCGGTGAGGGCGTTGCCGGCGATCCAGTACCTAGGCGTGTCGGCGTCGCCCGGGGCGGTCTTGGCCTTGGCCTGTGCGCCGAAGACGGCCTCGACGACCTTGTCGCGATCGAAGACCCCGACCATGGCGTCGATTCCCGGGGCCCACTCGAGCATTTTGGCGCGGTGGCGCTGGACGAGGCAACCGGCGACGATGACTTTTTTGACTTCGCCGCGCTCTTTGGCGGCGATGGCTTCTTTGATGACGCTCAGCGATTCGTCTTTGGAGGCTTCGAGGAAGCCGCAGGTGTTGACGACGACGGCGTCGGCATCACCAAAGCCGCCGGAGGCGGGGTCGTAGGAGACGGGCATCATGCCGTGCTCAGCGAGCATGCCGAGCATTTTTTCGGAGTCGACGAGGTTTTTGGGGCAGCCAAGGCTGACGAGCGAGACGGTGCGCAGAGCGGGCTCGGCCCCAGTACGAGCGCTGGCGGCTGCCTTGGCGGGCCTAGCCCGCTTGGCTGCGGGCGGAGCGGGGGTTGCGCCGGTGCCGCCCCGAGGCTTGGCGCCGGTGCCGGGCTTGACGCCCCCACGACCCTTGGAGCCTTTGAGGGAGCGCAGCTTTTTGCCGCCGGGGCGACGGGGGGGCTTGGGGGTGCCATCACGCTTGGTTCGGTCTTTCACGGGGCAAGCGTAGGTCGGTTCCCAGTCGACCTTTAGGCACTCATGCGCTCGCCGAGGGCGGCGGCGGTCATGCCCGCCAGCGGGTAGTAGCGTTCCAACGATTCGCCCAGGGGCAAGGGGTCGGCGATGACGAACTGGCAGGCGTGGGCCAGTCGCCAACCGGCGAACTTGAGGGCTTTGGGGAGGGCCTCTTGGGTGGTACACATGACCAGTTCGTTGCCGCGCTGGGAAATGGGCAACACGCGGAACTGCCAGGCCTGACGCCTGGAGATCATTTCGAGCGTCGCGGGCGAGATGTCGAGCGAGCGCGGGTCAACATGGGGTGCGAGGGTGGCGAACTGCTCGGCCCAGGCGGCTTCGACGGCGGCGGGGTTGACGCCGAACATCTGCTCGGCGATGGCGCCGAAGGGGCCGCCACGGGTCTTCTGTGCGATGAGAACCTCATCGCGCTGGGCGGGGGTCAGGACACCATGTTGAACCAGAAGATCGCCGAGATGGACGGTACGCATTGGCCACGCTCCTTGGCCCACCCGTGTGGGCATTCAAGGAATCGGAGCCTGCCGGGATGTTGGTGAGCCAAAGCCCCTCGTCGGGCCGGCACGGGAGACGCGCAGCGCATGCGTCCCTTCAAGCGCGGCCTTCGCGGTGGTGCGGGGGCCACTGTAGATTTTTCGGCGACCTGCCCTTGACGGAACGCGCTTCGTAATGCATGCGACGCCCGTGCCCTGGGGGCCAAAGAAAAAACCGGGCGTGAAGCCCGGGTTGACCTGGTGCGCGTATTTCTCGGGCTGTGTTCGGGCGCGGAGCCACCGAGGGTCAGAGGGTTCGGCACCCCCTACGAAAGACAGCTCGAGTTAGGAGCGTTCGAGACCATCTTCGCGGACCGTTTCAGTTTCACCCCGAAATGCGGTCCAAGTGAGGACAGGAATCACCATCATCGCCGAGAGCAAAAGTCGAAAACGAGAGACAGCAAGCTTCATGGTTCGCACCCCGTCAGAGGCCCCGCAGTACGGAAAGAGCCCCAGCATGTTCAAGACCGAACTGAGCACCCCCCGCGGAGCGAGGAGTTGCTCGACCATCCTGAACATGCATCACAAAAGCCCTGGCGACCACCAAAGTGCGCAGAAAAACTTGCAAATTCGTTACGGCCTCCCCAGGTGAACCCTTTGTGAGGGCGCAGGGTCCGGATAACCCAGGAAGAATCCGTGTTTGGCGGCTTGGGAAGTTGGCCGCAGGCCGCGGCCCGGGAGTTAGTTGGTTTGGCCCATGGCGTCGATGAACTGGGCGACGGCCTGGCTGGCGGCGGAGGTGGCGGCGTCGATCGCCTGGCGGGCCTTGAGCATGCGGGCGATAACCTCGGGGGTTCGTTTGGGCTCCACGATCTCGGGCTGGTCGCGATGGTGCTTGACGAAGAGCATGCGGTCGGAGAGCTCGACGAGGAGGGCGTTGTTGGTGTCGCAGGCGACATCGAGCTTGTCGATGGCGTCGGAGTAGCGTTGGCGGGCGTCGCGGTAGCCGCGGCGGGCTTGGGCTTGGAGGGCCTCGTCCGAGTAGTAGCCGATTTCCTTGTCCCACTCGTCGAAGATGTCGTTGCCGCGGCGGTTGGCCTGGCGGAGTCGCTCGCTGGCGACGCGGACGCGGGTTTGGCAGGTGGCGAGATCGTGGCGCGCACGGTCGTAGGCGTCGTCGAGAGCCGCGCGGCTGGGTTGGGTGGCGAGGGCGTCGATGTCGGTGGCATCCAGGGCTTGGGAGATGCCATCGCGGCATTGTTCCTGGGCCGTGCGGGCGGCGTCGAGAGAACGGGCGAGCGAATCGAGCCGGTGGTGCTTGAAGGGCTCCATCGGCGCGGGCTGGTTGGTGGAGCAGGCGGGGAGGGGGGAGAGCACCAGCCAGATCGCGGCGCCGGCGAAGGAAGCGAGAGACCAGCGGCGAAGAGACGGATTAGGCATCCGCACAATGTACCCGCCGCGGGGGGTCCGGACACGGCGGCCACCAAAACCTGCTCGCCCGGGACGAGCGGGGCAAGCGCCCCGCCTCACCCTGCGCGGCGGCGGGGCTTGGGACTCTTGCCCGGCTCCAGGGCGGTCATGCGGAGCAGATCCAGCCCCGGGCGAAACCGGCCTCGTCGTAGACGGCGCGGGTGGGCGTGCCTTTGACGCATGCGAGGTGGTCGGTGGTCAGGCCTTGGCGGCTACTGCGTCTTTGTCGCTGGCGCCGATGCTGACCTTGACAGCGACGAAGGAGGGCTTGACGCGTTTTTCGAACTCGCTCCAGTACTTGTTCATGATGGTGCGGGTGGCCCAGTTGGTGCCGTCGGCGAGCCCGCAGATCGTCGTGCCCGGCATGCTGCCCATGCTGGTGGCGACTTCGAGGGCGAGGTCGAGGTCTTTGGTTTTGCCGTTGCCTTCTTCGATGCGGCACATGAGCTGATAGAGCCAGCCGGAGCCTTCGCGGCAGGGGGTGCACTGGCCGCAGGATTCGTGCTTGAAGAAGCGGGTGATGTTTCGGCAGACGGCGACCATGTCGGTGTCTTCGTCGAAGACGGTGGGGCAGGCGGTACCGAGGCCCAGGACGTTGTACTTGCGGCCGATGTCGAAATCGAGTTCGGCGTCGTACTGGTCGGGGCCGAGGACGCCCATGCTGATGCCGCCGGCGATGGCGCCTTTGAATTTTTTGCCGTTGCGGATGCCGCCGCAGAGTTCTTCGACGATGACGCGGAGGGGGATTCCCAACTCGCACTCGAAGACGCCGGGGCGATTGACGTGGCCTGAGACGCCCATGAGTTTGGTGCCGAAGCTGGGGGGAGCGCCTTGGAAGGTGCTGGCGACGCCTTGCTTCATGAACCAGTCGGCGCCCTTGGAGATGATGCTGGGGAGGTGGGCGAGGGTTTCGACGTTGTTGATGATGGTGGGCTTGCCGAAGAGGCCCTTGATGGCGGGGAAGGGGGGCTTGATGCGGGGCCAGCCGCGTTTGCCTTCGATGGCTTCGAGGAGGCCGGTTTCTTCGCCGCAGATATAGGCGCCGGCGCCGCGATGGAGGTAGCACTCGACGGCGAAGGAACCGCCACGGCCGGTGCTGGCGCCGCCGAAGAGGCCTTGCTTGCCGAAGATGCCCTTGGCGTAGGCCTCTTGAATGGCTTTCTCGACGACATGGGCCTGGTGGTGGTACTCGCCGCGAATGAAGACGTAGGCGGTGCGGATTCGGCAGGCGTAGCAGGCGATGGCGATGCCTTCGAGCATGAGGTGGGGGTCAAAGTCCATGAGCATGCGGTCTTTGAAGGTGCCGGGCTCGGACTCGTCGGCGTTGACGGCGAGGTAGCGTTGGCCGGGGTCGGGCTCGTTGCCGTGCTCGTCGGCGGCGAGCTTGGGGAGGAAGGTCCATTTGAGGCCAGTGGGGAAGCCGGCGCCGCCGCGGCCGCGAAGGACGGATTTCTTGACTTCCTCGGTCA
Source organism: Phycisphaerales bacterium (assembly GCA_021732675.1). Classification (GTDB taxonomy): domain Bacteria; phylum Planctomycetota; class Phycisphaerae; order Phycisphaerales; family UBA1924; genus RI-211. The sequence continues at coordinate 1,264 of JAKFUN010000027.1, read as the reverse complement.
CTCCGTCGGGCTTGAGGGCGATGGCTTTGCGCAGGCCTTCGTAGCCCCCTGTGGCCATGTATTCGTCGATGCCGACGATGTGGCGGCCCTTGGGATCGGCGTATGGCCAGCAGGGGATGCGCTGGGAGAGCACGGGCCCGCCCAAATCATCGAGGTGGGGATTGACCTTGCCGGAGGGGGAGGACGTGGTGAGGCCTTGTGGGTGGCGTGGCATAGCGGGGAGAGGATAGGTGATTGGACGAGGTTCGGGTGGCCCGGGACACAACTGGTGACGACTGACGTGTCGGGAGTGATTTCGTCCCCCCGGGGCGACTGCGATGCCGGCCTCCGGTAATCCCCTTCGGGCCACCAGAGGGCGAAGAAAAGCGTCCGTGGCGGCGAACCCGCAGATGCGCCTTGATGAATATATACTTTATGGAATATCTTGATGTGGGAGATCAAGCACACCGACACGGTCGGGTCTTGGGGGGAAACCCTCTCCGAGGCGGTCCAGGAGGCGATCGCGCACGATGCGGGCGCGTTGGAGGCCATTGGGCCAGGGCTTGGCAGGCCGCTGGTCGACATCGCCAAAGGCTCGCGATTCGGCGCCATGAAAGAACTGCGGACCCAGCGTGATGGCGAGCCTTACCGCACCTTCTTCGACCTCGATCCGCGGCGACACGCGATCCTGCTCATCGGTGGTAGCAAGCAAGGCGACACGCGGTTTTACGAGAAGTTTGTGCCTCAGGCCGACGCGCTCTGTCAGGCTCACCTGGCGCAGTTGAGGCGAGAAGGCCTGCTGTAACGGAAGAAAGTTCATGGCTCAACCCTGGAAAAACCTCAAGACCAGACTCAGCCCCGCGGCCCCGGCCCGCATCGACGCCCGCGTCGCCGATACGCTGCGAACCATGCCCCTGCAGGAGATCCGCAAAGCCATCGGGCTTACTCAGGCCGAACTCGCCGGGCGGCTGGATGTCGCCCAAGGGAGCGTTTCCAAGCTGGAGCACGCCGCCGACATGTACCTCACCACCTTGCGCAAGTACGTCGAATCACTGGGGGGCGAACTGCACCTGACGGCCCGCTTCGCAGACGGACGGCAGTTTGAGATTGACCAACTGGCAGCCCTCGATGATCGCGGGTAAGCCGCGGCCCTCGCGTGCTTCTACCCTGCCGCCATGAGCTCCCCCACCCCTTACGCCTCAACCCTCGCCCACGAGATCGCCAAGGTTGCGCTTTTGCGCGGCAACTTCACGCTGCGATCTGGGCGGACCAGCACCTACTACCT
>JAKFUN010000045.1 GCA_021732675.1 Phycisphaerales bacterium | reverse complement strand
GCGCGGGCGGGCTTCAAAGAGGGGTGGTACTGCCGCCCGTGTTTTTTCAGCGGCGTGCAGCCAAGCCACGTGGTCGCCCGCGAAGAGATCTTCGGCCCGGTGCTCAGCGTCATGACCTTTCGCACCCCCGAAGAAGCCATCGCGCGGGCCAACAACACGCCCTACGGCCTCGCCGCAGGAGTATGGACCGACAAAGGCTCGAAAGTTTTCGAGATCGCCAGCAAGCTCAAAGCCGGGGTGGTGTGGTGCAACACCTACAACCGGTTCGATCCCGCCAGCCCCTTCGGCGGGTTCAAGGAAAGTGGGTTCGGGCGCGAGGGCGGGATGCAGGGGCTGCGGGCGTATGTGAGGGTTTGATGGATGGAGGTGGCACCGGTCTCCAGACCGGTGCGGAGTGGGTGAAACCCCGGGACACCGCTCTGGAGAGCGGTGCCACCAAAGAGCGGTGCCACCAAAGAGCGCAAGCACCAAAGGGCGGAAGCACGATGACCGACCGACTCGACATTCTCAAGACCTACAAGCTCTTCATCGACGGCAAGTTCCCGCGCAGCGAGAGCGGGCGCTCCTGGCCCGTCGGCGGCGCACCCGACGCGCCCTTCGCCCACGTCTCCAAAGCCTCACGCAAAGACCTGCGCGAAGCCGTGGAAGCCGCCCGCAAGGCCCAACCCGGCTGGGGCAACGCCACGGCCTACCTGCGCGGGCAGATTCTGTACCGCATCGCCGAGATGATGGAAGGCAAGCGCGCCGAGCTGGCCGAGGCGATCGCCAGCGTCGGGCCCCGCAGCGTCAAGGCGGCCAAGGGCAAGAAGAGCACCAACGCCGCGCCGCGCGCCGCAAAGCCGCTGGATGAAGTGGCCGCCGCCATCGATCGTGTGGTCCATTACGCCGGCTGGGCCGACAAATACGCGCAGGTGCTGGGGTGCAACAACCCGGTGGCCGGGCCATATTACAACTTCACCGCCCCCGAGCCGGTGGGAGTGGTGGGGGTCTTCGGCCCGGAGGGTTCGCCGCTCTTGGGGCTGGTGTCGTTGCTCATGCCGGTGGTGGTTTCGGGGAACACGGCGGTGTTGGTGAGCGCAACGGACAACCCGCTGCCCGCCGCGGTCTTCGGCGAGGTGCTGGCCACCAGCGATGTGCCCCCGGGGGTTGTGAACGTCCTCACCGGCGAACGCTCCGAACTGATCTCCCACGCCGCGAATCATCGCGACATCGACGCGATCCACGCGGCCAACCTGACCCCCGCCCAGGCGACCACGTTGCGGGCCGGGGCCGCGGAAAACCTCAAACGCGTCACTGTGCGGGGCGTGCCCACGTCGCTCGACTTCTTTGACGCCACGGCATGCCAAGACCCGTGGTGGATCGAGGCCTTCGTCGAGATGAAGACGATGTGGCACCCGGCGGGGGCGTGAGATCCGGCAGCACCCCGAAGGTGAGGGACGGCCAGCGCCAGTGCCGCTGCAAGGCCCTCCCTCACGTTCGGGCTGCCGACGGCCCATTCACGCGATCCGAACCTTTAGCCACTCCCAGTGCTTTTCGATTCCCGCGTCAAAGGGGGTGCCCGGCTGGTACCCCAGTTCAGCCGAGCTGCGCGTCAGGTCGGCCCACGTTCGCAGCACGTCACCGGGTTGCATGGGTTCGCGCTGCAGCACCGCCCTCTTGCCCACCACACGCGCTACTGCCGCGATCATGTCCGACAGCGACACCGGGTTGTTGTTGCCCAGGTTCCAGATGCGATACCCGTGCGCGGGGATCCGCTCGTAGGCCGCGATCACCCCCGCCACGATGTCCTCCACAAACGTGAAGTCGCGGCTCATGCTCCCATCCCCGAACATCCGGATCGGTTCCCCCTGGCTCACTTTCGTCAAGAAAAGATTGATCGCCAGGTCCGGGCGCTGGCGCGGGCCATACACCGTGAAAAAACGCAGCATCGCCGTCGGCATCCCCGTCAGGTGCTGATGCGTCGAGCCGATCAGTTCGCACGCCCGCTTGCTGGCGGCATACGGACTGATCGGCGCGTTCACGTCCTGCGCTTCGCTGAAGGGTGCCGTCGGTGAGTTCCCGTAGACCGAACTCGACGACGCCACCACGAGCCGGTCGCATCCGGCCCGGGCGGCTTCTGAGAGCATCACCGCCGTGCCGGTGATGTTGGTGTGGGCGTATCCCACCGGGTCTGCCAGGCTCGGCCTCACCCCGGCTTTCGCCGCCAGGTGAATCACGCCGCGCGGCTTTAGTCGCTCGAAAATCAATCGCATCGAGCCCGCGTCCGTGATGTCGCCCGGCACAAACTCAAACTGCCCCGCGGCGGCATTGATCTCTCCCAGGTTCGCGAGCTTGTCGGCCTTGGGGTAGAAAGGGTCGAAGTTGTCGACGCCCACGACCCGCTCGCCCCGCGCGATCAGCGCCTGTGCAAGGTGGGAACCGATGAACCCGGCGACGCCGGTGATGAGGATGGGGCGGGTAGGCATGGGCTGAAAGGATAGATGCGCTTCATGCGAAAACGACGAGGCCTACACGCCACCCACGCTCGTGCTCGCACCATGTAAAAAACAAGCAGGGCGCTATCGCAAGACAGCGCCCCGCTGGAGGAGAGAGAGATCAAAGGTATATAAGCGCTATCGGACTGGAGGTTCCGCAAACTTCCGGGTAGGTTTCCGAAAAGACAAGTTTTTTTTTAGATCCTGTCGCCATCGCGCAAAGTTGCACGCTGCTCTGCGAACCGATTACGAACTGTTTGTAAGGACGCGGGCTTGCGTCCCCCCAAACGAGCTAGAGAGCGCATCCCCTTCGGTCTGCCGCGCTCGGGACTTTTACCGGCTCCCCGATTCGAATGCGCGAGTACCGAATCACAACCCCTCCGATCGCGCCGCTGCCTGCCAAAAAAAGTTCCGCCCCGGGTGGTCGGCCCGGGGCGGGGTTCGGCGGCGTGATCGAACGTTGCCGGGGTGAGGCAATCGTGCGAGCCGCCGTTGGGTTCAGGGTGAGAGATCGCCGCGCGACGCCTACTTCTCGTCGCCGCCCTTGATGCGCTGGTTGATGCGTTCGAGCGCTTGCTTTTGCTGGTCGGCGTTCATGCCTTTGAGGCGATCGCGGATGCGCTGGGGAATCCGCTCGTCGTCGATCGAGGTCACCGGGGTGGCGTCGCCGCCTTTGCCCTTGCCTTTTCCTTTGCCCGCGCCCTTGCCCTTCTCGGCATAGCGCTCCGCCAGACGCTCCTTCTGCTGCTGCTCCCATTCCCCCTGAATCTTGCCGAGTTCCTTCTCGAAGACCGGCTTCTGCGCGGCGGTCAGCACGGCCACCAGCTTGGCGTGCAGGTCCGCGGGGTTGGGTGCGCCATCGCGGATTTCCTTGAGCCGGGCCATCGCGTTTTCGCTGGCGGCCTTGTCGGTCGGGGCCGCCTTGGCGTCGTCTTGCATCATCTCATCGCCGGGGGGCGGCGGGGGCGCGTCGCCTTCGGGGCCGCCCGGGCCTTCGCCCTGCGGGCCGCCTGGGCCGCGACCACCCTGGCCATTACGGCGACCCGGCCCACCAGGGCCACGCCCGCCGTGGCGCTCGCCCATCTCACGCATGAACTGCTCCATCTTCTTGCGGTCGTCGCCGGTCAGCTTCCCGCGAAGCGACTGAATCTCCTGCATGTGGTCCTGGCGATACTTCATCATGCTCTGCATGAAGTCTTCGTTGAGCAATTCGAGGTCGTCGTCTTGGTCCGAGGTCAGCGCGATCCCCTTGGCAGCCTCCGGCCCGCGCAGCACATCGAACGCCTTCATGAACATGGGGTGGGGGAGGGGACGATCGCGGGCTTCTTTGCGATCGGTGCTCTTGCCGCCGGTGAGCTTGCGGCTTTCGCCGGGCACGCTGCCATCCTTCACCGCCGGGCCAGAAAGCGGCGAGTCTGAAGCCGGGGCGCTCTCCTGGGCGAGGGCGCTGCCCGCCAACAGGGCCAGCGTGAGGGCACAAAGGCCGGTGAATCGAGACGACTGGTTCATCACAAACTCCTTTTCTTGAAGTGCTTTCGTTTCTTTGGCAAGTCTCCTCTCGAAGACTTTGCCCAGACGCTCTCTGGACGCGATTTTCCGCAGTAGGCCGTTCGGACCCCGGCCTCGGGTGGCCGGAGCGGCAACAGTGGCCATCCCACCCTTGCTTTTCGGCCTGCCGGGGTTGTGGGGTTCAACGCAGGTCGCGAGGTTCTATTGCACGGCGCGGGTTGTAGGGGGGACTATCGTCTGGGCCGGCGGGCGACGCCCGGTCGGGAAGTTTGCGGGTAGGGTTCTCACCGGGAAGCAAGGCAAAAGGACGCGGACCATGTCATTGAGCAAGCAAAACGTGACCGAGGCCCTGCGGGGCGTGCAGGGTGCAACCGGCAAGGATCTCGCCGGGCACCTGTTGTGGGTTTCCGCCTGTGACACCTATGCCAGCGTCAAACTGCAGCATCCCGGCACCAAGGCCGACCTCGCCAAGGTCGCCGCCCTCGCCTTCGGAGCCGTCGAACGCATGGCGACTGCCCAAGGCACCAAGGTCGACTCCTTCATCGCCGAGTTTGTAGACGACGCCGGCACGCTGGTGCACACCGAGAAGTTCGGGGGCTTGAACGCCGCCCGCTTGGCCAAGCCCGACACGGCAGGCACCGCCGTGCCACCCAAGGCCGCGCTTCTCCAGAGTGCCGGCCCGGAGAGCCGACGAACCGAGGGCCACACGCCCATCGGCGGCCTCAAGCCCACCCCGCAAGGCGCGGCCGACCCGCTCCCGGGCGTCAAGCACATCATCGCCGTCGGCGCCGGCAAAGGGGGCGTGGGCAAGAGCACCGTGGCCCTCAACCTCGCCGTCGGCCTCGCCAAACGCGGGCACGCCGTCGGGTTGCTCGATGGCGACATCTACGGGCCCTCCATGCCGACCATGCTGGGTCTGGAAAATCTCGAAACCGTGGTTCACGAGGGCTTGCTCCAACCCTTCGTGGTGGCCGGGATCAAGTGCATGACGATCGGCAAGCTCGTCGCCCCCGACAAGCCGCTGATCTGGCGCGGGCCGATGGCCCACGGCGCTTTCAAGCAGCTCACCGAGCAAACCCGCTGGGGAGAGCTGGATTATCTCGTGATTGATCTGCCCCCGGGTACGGGCGACGTCTCGCTGACGATGGCGCAGATGTTGAAAGTTACCGGCGCGGTGGTGGTGTGTACGCCGCAAAAGGTGGCGCAGGACGACGCCTGGCGGGCCGCCAAAATGTTCCAGCAGCTCGGCGTGACCGTGCTGGGCGTCGTCGAGAACATGAGCTACTTTGTGGGCGACGACGGCAAGGTCTACGACATCTTCGGCCGTGGCGGGGCCGAACACATGGCCCAGCGCCTGGGCGTGCCGTTCCTGGGCGCGGTGCCGATCACGATGAGCCTGCGAGCCAACAGCGACAAAGGCGACCCGACGGCCAACTACACCGGCACGGACAGGGCGGGCCTGGAACTCAAACAAAAGCTCGAAGAAATGGTGCGCAACCTGGAAGGACAGGTGGCGCTGGCGGGGATGAAGCTGGGGGAAGAGCGCCCGACGCTGCGGGTGAGTTAGCACCCCGCGGGCGGGTGGGATGGATGAGCACGCCCTTGATGAGCGCAGCGAAGTCCGAGCTCTTTGGAAAGCTTTTATTAATTCGCTCGCGTCCTCTCGCCCACGGCGACCCATCGTCCATTACATCTTGAGCCAAAGTTGCCCATTTTGACGGCAATGCCGGTATGGTCATGCTCCAAACATTTCCGCGAGCAGAGGGTCGGATCAAGGTGACCTTCGAATCAAGCCGACGATGAATCGCGGCCAACGTATGTCAGACGTTTTATACGACCATCACTCGGAGACAACCATGTCGGAGCATCAAGACATCCTCGTAGGTGTGGGCCGTAACGGGCGCAAGCAAATCAGCCTTAAGCGAGTCGCGCTTGGGCAGAGGGCCCTGCAAAGGGCCGCGGCTGGGTACGTATTCACCATGGTTGCCCTCGTGGCAGTCCCGCGCGTGGCGATCGGGTTGCCGCAGGCTGCCATGCTTGGTTTGGTGTACGGGCTCATCGGGTTGTTGTTCATCATGGCGATTGCGGTCGTGCTGATGACCGTGCGCCTCATGATCGCTCTGGGACGCAATGCCGTTCTCGCATCCTTTCTGGCGATCGGTATGTTGATCCCTCTGGTCGGGGTATTGCTTGTCGCCAGCGTGGATGGTCGCGCCAGCAGGCTGCTCAGGCAGCGTGGGGTGAAAGTGGGTCTGCTCGGCGTGCCAGTTGATGAGCTCCACAAGTTGATCCGCGGCGCTTGCCCGAAATGCGGCTACGACATCCGGGGGCTGACCGCTGCTGTGTGTCCCGAGTGTGGTGCCGCGCAGTTCTATCAGGCTGGCCAAGTCCATACTCCCGCGGCCTAAGGCGTGGGGCCCTAGCCGCTCCGGTGGGTGACTGCCTCGAATTGAGCCCGGCCCCGTGCAATCCCTGCCTTGACCAACCCCGTGCGCCAAACGCCAAACCGACCTGAAGCCACCCACCCGAAACGAGAACCCTCTCTACCGACACTTGCGCACCAGCACTTGCCCCCGCCCAACACGGGTCGGTACACTGCCCACGGCGTACGGAGGGTTGCTCGCACACGCGTCTAGGGAAGGAAACTGTCGTCATGGCGAAGAAGATGGCCAAGAAGGCACCGGCAAAGAAATCCGCGTCGAAAAAGGCTCCGGCCAAGAAATCACCTGCAAAAAAGGCCGCAAAGGCCCCAGCCAAGAAGGCCGGCAAGGCTGCTGCCCCGGCCAAGAAGTCGGGCAAGTCCTCCGGCCCCGCCACCGGCATGGCCCCAGTCTCCACCGGCACCGGGGCCAACCCCATGCAGGTCGGCAAGACCCTGGTCACCATGTTCAACCAGGGCAAGCTCAAGGAGATCGAGGACTTTTACTGGACCCCTGGGATTGTCAGTTGCGAAGGCTTCGGCGTGAACGCGGAGTGGCGTGGCCGAGCCGCGGCTGCTCAAAAGAACGCCGACTGGGCGAAAGACCACAAGATGCACGGCGCCACCGCCGAAGGGCCCTTTGTGGGCTCCACCGGGTTTGCCGTCAAGTTCAAGATCGACATGGAAACCATCTCCACCGGCAAGCGCGAGATGATGGAAGAAGTCGGCGTCTACACGGTTCGCGACGGCAAGATCGTTCGCGAAGAGTTCATGTACAGCATCCCGGCCCAGTAAGAGTTTCGTGCCGAGCGCCCCACATCGGGACGCTCCAGAACTTGAAGTTTCCCCACGCCCGGCGCCCGCGCGCCGGGCGTTTTTCATGGATGAAATATGAGAGATGGATGCAACATGGGAGATAGATCCACTTTCCGGTGGCACGCCCTACGAGCCAGCAGCGCGAGCGAGGGTCACCTTGGCGCGTTCTCATCGCAGTGACCCTCGCTGGCGCTTCGGGCTCGTTGGAGCGAGAGGCTCGGGTTTGACGAATCCGCTCACGGCGCCGGGTGTTTGGGCTTTTCGCCGCTGAGTACTCGCCAGAGGTCTTTGACGACCCAGCTCATGTTGACATGGGCCGCGGCGGTGCTGGCGGCGAGGTGAGGCGAGAGGTGGGCATTGGGCAGGCCCAGCAGCGGATAATCCGCGCCGAAGGGCTCGGGGTCGTGAACGTCGAGCAAGGCGCGGGCCGCGGGGTGAGCTTTGAGAAAGTCCGCCAACGCCGCGGGATCCAAAACAAACCCCCGCGCGGTGTTGAGCAGCAGCACGCTGGGTCGAGCCATCGCCAAGAACGCGGCGTTGACAAACTGCTTGTTTTCCGGGCGATTATCGATGTGTACCGAGATGATGTCGGCCCGCTTCATGAGCTCGGGAAGCTTGACGGGGATCGCCCCGTGGCGCTTCTCGGGCGAAACCCGCACCAGATCGTGGTACAGCACCTCCATGCCAAACCC
>JAKFUN010000058.1 GCA_021732675.1 Phycisphaerales bacterium | reverse complement strand
CCCAAAGCCGCCCTGGCCCATGCTGAGCGCTGGCGACCTTGGCGTGCCTACGCCGCCATGCATGCGTGGAATCTGCTTTCGCTCGAGCCCGCCCAACAGGCCCCGACACGGCGCGCGCCCCGAGGAAGCCACAAGGAAAACCCATGAAGCCCCTCTTCCACTCCCAACCCCGCGACGGTCGCGTACTCAACACCCCGCTGGGCACGATGCTGGTTCGCCTCGACGAGAAGGGGAACCTTGCCGAGGCGACTTTTTCAACTGCCGACCCATCGCCCGCGGGCGCGCCCTTGCCTCCGGCCATGGCCCAGCTTCTCGCGCAGCTCGATGAGTTTGCGCACGGCGCCCGCGGCACCTTTGATCTTCCGCTCGCGGATCAGGGCACCGCCTTTGAACGCTCGGTCTGGGCCCTGACGCGGACGATTCCTAAAGGGGCTCGAACGACCTACGGCGAGCTCGCACAGCGGCTTGGAAAGCCCGAAGCCGCCCGCGCCGTCGGTGGCGCGCTGGGACGGAACCCCTGGCATGTGATCATTCCGTGCCATCGCGTGGTGGGGCGGTCCGGCTCGCTCACCGGGTACGCCGCAGGCGTCGACATCAAGCGGCGTCTGCTCGAACTCGAATCCGCTCACGGCGCAGATCCCGGGCTGACGGCACCCTCGACGCGCTGAGCGATCCGGATCAACAACGCTTCCCCCGCCAGTGGCAACCCAACCCGGCCTGCCGTATCGTCCCCTCCACGCGCCTTGGCGTGCTTCGAGGAGATCTGATGCCCTTTCCGCACGGTTTTACCTGGGGCGTTGCCGCTTCGGCCTACCAGATCGAAGGCGCCGCCCACGCCGACGGGCGCGGGCTCTCGGTCTGGGACACCTTCAGCCACACCCCCGGCAAGGTGTGGCACGACCAGCATGGCGACACCGCCTGCGATCACTACCACCGGCTCACCGAAGACGTGCAGCTCATCCACCAGCTCGGTGCCAAGGCCTATCGCCTGAGCATCTCTTGGCCACGCATCCTCCCGCACGGCAAGGGCGCGATCAACCAGCCCGGGTTAGACTTCTACTCGCGCTTGGTCGACGACCTCCTCGCCAACGGCATCACCCCGTGGGTCACCCTCTTTCACTGGGACTTCCCTGAAAGCCTCTTTCAGCTCGGGGGTTGGCTCAACCGCAGCAGCGCCCAGTGGTTCGCGGAGTACGCCGCCATTGTCGTCGATCACCTCTCCGATCGCGTCGGCCACTGGATGACCCTCAACGAGCCCCAGGTTTTCCTGAAGCTCGGGCACGCTGACGGCATCCACGCGCCGGGACTGAAGCTCCCCCTGGCCGACCAACTGCTGGCGACCCACCACGCCCTGCTCGCCCACGGCCGTGGCGTTCAAGCCATTCGCGCCCACGCCAAGAGTGCGCCTCAGGTCGGCTGGGCTCCGGTCTGCGTGGTTCGATACCCCCGCTCGCTGGACGGGAAGGACATTCACGCCGCCCGTCACGCCACCTGCGGCATCTCCCAGCCCGACCTCTGGAACAACGCCTGGTTCAACGACCCGGTTATTCTGGGCCATTATCCCGAAGACGGGCTGAAGCTCTACGGGGAAGCCTGCCCCAAGATCGCCCCGGGCGACATGGAACAGATCCACCAGCCGCTGGATTTTCTTGGGGTCAACATCTACGAAGGCCAGCCCGTCCACGCCGGGCCCAACGGCGAAGCCGTCTTCTCGCCCCGCGCGATCGGGCACGCCTTGACGGCCTTTCGCTGGCCCGTCGAGCCCGAGAGCCTCTACTGGGGCCCGCGCTTCATGCACGAGCGTTACAAGCTCCCGATCTACATCACCGAGAATGGCCTTTCGAACGTCGACTGGGTGAGCCTCGACGGCAAGGTTCACGACCCGCAACGCATCGACTTCACCCATCGATACCTCCGGGCCCTGCGCCGCGCGAGCGACGATGGCGTCGACGTCCGCGGCTACTTCCACTGGTCCCTCATGGACAACTTCGAGTGGGCCGCGGGCTACAAAGAACGCTTCGGGCTCATCTACGTCGACTTTGAAACCGGGCGCCGAATCCCCAAGGACTCGGCGCTTTGGTATCGGGATGTGATCAGGGCCAACGGCGATAATCTCTGACGGGGTGTGAGAAACTCCGAAATGTCAGATTGCCAAATGGCCAAATGGCCAAATCAGCGGCTTAGGGCGCTCCCGCGCCGGTTGCCTCTGGTTTTGGCACGTAGCCAACCATCTAGCCACTTCGCCCTTTGGCCGTTTCCCCGAGTTACACGCCCAGCATCTCCATCGCCGCCTTCTTGATCTGGTCGGCCGAGAGTCCGCACATGGCCAGCACGTCTTCCACCGAGCGGCTGCTCTTGGGGATTCGCTTCACGTGCATCTGCCGCAGTGTGAAGCCATCGCCCGACTCCAGCAGCGCGTCGGCGACCGCCGAGCCGATGCCCCCTCCGAAGTTGTCCTCGATGGTCATCACCAGGCCGTTGTTCTGGCCCACAATGTCCAGGAAGCCGTCGGTGTCAAACGGGAGCGAGTAGAGATCCACCAGCGTCGCCGAGACCCCCGCCTTGTCGAGGAGTTCGACGGTCTTGTTCGCTTCGTGCACCATGTATCCAGCCGCGGCCAGCACGATGTCCTTGCCCTCGGCGAGCACTTCAAACCCGCCCAGGTTGAACGCGGTGTCATCGTTGTAGATGAACTCGGTGTCGGGTCGCATGGTCCGCATGTAGCAGACGCCTTCGTACTCGGCCATGGCGTTGGTCAGCGAATAGGCCGCGAAGGCGTCGGCGGGCTGCAAGACATAACACCCCGGGTTGCCCCGGTGGTCGCGCATGGTGGTGAAGGAACGGAACCACGCCACGTCGGGAAGCGACATCTGGCTGGGCCCATCCGCCGCCAGCGTGATCCCCGAATGGCTGCCGATCACCTTGAGGTTTGCACCGCTGTAGATCGCCATTTCGATCTGGTCATAGGCGCGGGTGAGGAACTTGCTGAAGCTGGCGGCAAAGGGCACCTTGCCCGCAGCCGCCATACCTGCCGCGACCGAGATCATGTTCTGCTCGGCGATCTTGCACTCAAAGAAGCGGGAGGCGCAGGCCGCGTCTTTCTTGAACATGTCTGTAAAGGTGCTGTTGGAGACATCCGCGTCCAGCACGACGACCTTGTCGTTCACCCGGCCCAGCGCCCGCAGCGCGATGCCGAAGGCCCGGCGGGTGGCCATCATCCCGCCCTGCAGCAGGCTCTCCATGTCGTTCTTCTTCATGAACTCGGTGAGCGAAGGGGGTTCGCCGGTCTTCTCTTCTTTGCGAGGCGTTTCGGGCGGGGGCTCGATGGTGAACTGGTCGGTGTTGGCGAGCGCGCTGGTCAGTTCCAGCCGCTTCTGGTCAAGCTCCGTCAGCGCCTTCTTGAGGGCGTCGCCGGTCGGGGGCTTGCCGTGCCAGCCGTTGCCTTGCAGGCTGGCCGCCCCCCATCCCTTGACGGTTTTGGCAATGATCGCCAGGGGCTTGCCGCTTTTGGTCCCCTCGACAAACACCTCGAAGGCCGACCGGATCTGCCCGGGGGCGTGGCCGTCGATGGTCTTGACCTCGAACCCGAAGGCCTCCAGCTTGCTCGCCAGCACCTCGGGCGACTGCTGCGGGCTCACCCGGTCCGCCTGCCCGAACTCGTTGCAGTTAAAAATCGTGAGCAGGTTCTTGATCTTGCGTTCCGCGATGAAGTCCAGCGCCTCGGCGACCTGCCCCTCGCGGCTTTCGCCATCTCCCACGATGCAGTAGATCCGCTTGTCGAGCCCGTCCAGCCGCGCCGCCTCGGCCAGGCCGATCGCGTTGGAAAGCCCCTGCCCCAAGCTCCCGGTCGCGGTATCAAAGAACGGGAAACCCTCCATCGGGTTGGGGTGCCCGTCGAGCACGCTGGTCGCGGCTCGTAGCGTCTTAAGGTCTTCGTACGCCAGCTTCTTGCGCTGGTCTTCCTTGCCCACCTGCACGCCCAGCTTCGCACCAGCCGCGTACACGATCGGCACGGCGTGCCCTTCGCTCAGGACCAGCCGGTCGCTGGTGGGGTAGTTGGGGTAGTCGGGGCTCCAACGCATCTGGCTGAACATGAGCACCGTCACGATGTGCCCGAGGCTCATGGCGCTGGTAGGGTGCCCGCTCCCAGCCGCGGCACACATCTCGAGCGACCAACGATCCAACTCAATAGCCTGTGCATGCACCGCGGCTTCAAAAGACATGGTTGCCCTTTCCTCGATAGTGACGCGCCGCCCGCCAGCACGCCCAAACCTTCCACCCGCCAGCGGCCAGGGCCATTCCCCGACTCCGTGGCTGTTCCCCAAACACCACCCCGGGGCCCAGAGCCCCGTCCTCTCCCTCGGGCCCATAACGAACCCGGTGGCAGGTGGGAGTATCTGGCCCCTTCACCCGCGAAGCAACCTCGAATGGACCCCAAATGTGCAAAACCTGTGCCATGCCGTCAATAGCCACACGCCCTACCCGATGTGGTCGCTGACACCTCCCACCCCCCGCAGGTTGATACACTGCCCCGCAACGCAGTTCCTGCCGACGGGACGGTCAGACCCCTTCGCCCGCCTCACACACTTCTCTTCCCCGGGCTTTGGCCTCAGTTCGCCAGTTGCAGGCACCGTACACAGGATGGAGCAATCATGAAGGTCATCGTCGATCGCGCCTCGCTCTTGGACGCCATCAATCTCGTCTCCGGTGCCGTCGCGGGACGCACCCCCAAGGTGCAACTGCAGTGCGTCAAGATCATCGCTTCCAAAACCGATGGTGCGGCTGAGCTCACCCTCATCGCCACCGACGCCGAAGTCTCCCTGCGCCTTTCCCTCTCGAAGGTTGACGTGCAAAAGCCCGGCGAGATCCTCATCCCCGCCGACAAGATCCGCCAGATCGTTTCCGCTGAGGAAGCCGAGGCCACCCTCACCCTTGAAAGCGAAGGCGACGCCCTCCATATCCGGGGTAACGACGCCCACTTCAAAATCCTGGGGTACCCCTCCGCCGACTTCCCCCCGGTCCCCGAGTTCTCGGAAGTCGTCAACGGAACCGACGGCAACCCCAAGGCCAAGGCTGTCCTGACTCACCCCGCCGGCTCGCTGGCCCAACTAGTCACCCGCACCCTCTTCGCCGCCGCCCGCGAAGCCAGTCGCTACGCCTTCAACGGCGTGCTCCTGAAGCGCGACGGGAAGCGGATCGAGATGGTCGCGACCGACGGCCGCCGGCTGGCCCTGGCCCGCGCCAACCTCACCGGGGCCGATCGCGATTCCAAGCCCGTTTCGTGCATCATTCCCTCCAAGGCCCTGAACATGCTCCTCAAGCTGGTTCAGGAACACGACGAGGCCGTGCAGATCGCCATCACCGACTCGCAGATTCTCTTCTCCTTTGGCACTGCCGCCAGCCCCGGCCGGGCGGTGCTTGTCTCCAACCTCGTCGAGGGCGCGTTCCCTCCATACGAAGATGTCATCCCCAAGGACCAGGACAAGAAGGTCACGTTCGATCGCGACATCCTCTCTTCCGCGGTCAAGCGAGCCGCCTTGCTCACCAACGAAGAGTCGCGCGGCGTTCGCATGCACTTCCACGGGAAGGAGCGCCAGCTCGAACTCGCCAGCCGCGCCCCGGAAATGGGCGAAGCCAACGTCAAGATCGACCTCGCGGGCTACGACGGTGAAGACATCGAAATCGGCTTCAACCCCAGCTTCATTGTCGACGCGCTCAAGGTTCTCGACGAGCCCCAGGTCATCATGGAACTCAAAGCCACGAACAAGCCCGGACTCATCAAGAGCGGCACCGATTTCCTCTACGTCGTCATGCCGGTGAACTTGCAGTAGGCCTCTCACGCTCAGCCTACGAACTCCATGTATGAACCGAAAGTGGCCGCGATCTTCACCTTTGTGAAGGCCACGGCCAGTTCTCGCGCTGTTCAGACAACGCCATCGAGCGTGTGCGTTTTTGAGTTAACCCTTGTCGGTCTTCTCGACGGCCGCCTCGCCCACCTTCTGCGCCCCGCTCGGCGCGCCCTTCGGCGCCCGCGGCCTTCCGCTAGGCCCGTCCGGCAGCACCTGGCCAGCTTCGCTGATTCGATAGCCAAGCTTCTTCAAGGCTTCCGTGTCCCAGGGTGAGACCGTTGCTTCCCCACCTCGGGGCTCGCGCAGCGCCACGACCCGCCCAGCCTCTAGCCCACTGGTGATCTCCGCGACATTCTCGCTGCGACGCCCGATCCGCACCGGGACACGCACGAAGCGACTTCCGCTGGGCTCATACACAAACTGCACGGGGCCTTCGTTGAAGACCGCCTGCACGGGGACGGTGAGCACCTCGGGCACGGTGTCGAGAATCAACTTGGCTTCGCAGCGCATCGCCGGCTTGAGCCCGGCGTTCTTGGCATCCAGCGGGACCCGCACCGTGTATTCGCGCAGGTTCGGGTCGCGCCACCCCCCACTCTCCGCCATCACCCCGATGCTGTCCACCTGGCCCTCGAAGATCGCTCCGCTCGCCGCGTCGACCTTCACGGTTACCTTCTGCCCTTGCTTGACCCTTCCCGCCAGGCTTTCGTTGACGCGGATCGACGCCACCATCTCGCTGGTGTCGGGCAGAATGATCAACAACTGGTTGGGATACACCTGCTGACCGATCTGCAACGGGCCATCACCCCCGCCCCAGCGATTGCGCTCCATCGACGTTGAATAGACCACCAGCCCATCCGCCGGGGCCTTGAGTGTGGCGGCGTTGCGGTCCTTGGTCATTTTCTCGAACCGGTTCCGCATGATCGTCACGCTGGCCCGCTGGTTGTTCCGCTTGGCGTCCTTGCTGGTCAGCTCGATCTCATTATTAAGGCGGGTGCGTTCCAGCTCGCTCTTGGCTTCTTCCAGGTCGCTCAGCTTGGTTTTCTCGTCCTTCTGGTACTCGTATTGGTCGTACACCCGCATCGCCAGGTTGGCGGTGGTGAAGGACGAGATCGCCTCGATGTACGCCACCTCGTCGCGATCGCACTCGTCCTTGCTGATGAATCCCTCGATCAGCAGCTCCTGGCTGCGCCGGAACTTCTCAGCCAGACGTTCCAGCTCGAGCCCGGCCTTGTCGATCGCCAGGGTGAGCTCCTGGCGCTTCTTGCGAACATCCCCCTCTTGCCACTGACGCAGGGCCAGCTCGGCCAGCGTCACCTTGAGCTGGGCCTGACGCAGCTTGGAGGTGTTTTCGTTGATTTGGATGTTGTACGCGTTCTCCGCCGCCACCAGGTCCGCGTTCCCGCTCTCCAGGCGCAGCGATTCTTCATCCATCTTCTGCTGAAGGTCGTCGACATTCAGCTGCACCAGCAGATCACCCTTTTTGGCCCACGTTCCCTCGGCGATGATCTGCACGATGGTGGACTGCTGATCGAGGGGATTGCGGATTTCGATCTTCTCGCGCGCTTCCAGCTCGCCGTTGGCCGTGGTCGTGACATCAAAGGCGAGCAGCTTGGCGGCCACCCGGTCGGCGGGCAGCCCACTGTTCCCGCCCGCCGGGGCTGGTATTGGCGCTGGCTCGGCCCCCCCCATCGGCAGCCCCACGCCCAGGCCCGCCAGCGTGAGCAGCCCTAGCCCACTCACCACCCAGATGGCCTTACGCTGAAACTTGGACCGTCCGCTGGGGTTGCTCATGGGTTGGCTCCTGTGCTGTGTATACCCCGGGCCCGGTCCGAACGTTGCCAGATCGCGAGGAAGAAAGCGAGATTCCTCGCCCCGCTCTCCCACGCGAATCGGCCCCGCCGGCATTGCTTCACTATTCTGATGCTCTCAGCGTACGACAGATGTCTATTCGATACGCTTCCGTCATGGATTTTGTGCGATCGCTTCTGGTTTTGGCCGCCCCGGCGGAGTTCGCCGCCGCCCGCGCCGCCTTTGCCCTCTCAGCCTCCCCACCCCTCTGGTC
>JAKFUN010000220.1 GCA_021732675.1 Phycisphaerales bacterium | reverse complement strand
GGGATGTGCCAGTATTGTGCCAAGGGGATGGCGGAGAACGGGTGGGACTGGGGGACGATGGTGCGCAAGTTTTACCCTGGAGCCGAGGTCCAGAAGGCGTACCCGTAAACCCCGCAAGGGCAAGGCGAGGTTGGGGTCTCCAAAAAAGCCAAAGGGGCTCGACACGTCGGCCCCGAAGTAGGTAGAATCTTTCCATGAGGTCGGCCCGAAGGGCTGACCCACGCGGGCGCGAACCTGCGCGAGTGCGGCGCTGTAAGCGACGTGTTCGCGAGCGCGGGCCCGGGAATGCTACCGGGAATCCGGTTGGCTATCAGTCGAAGTTTGTCATGCTCGGGTGGCACATTGCCCCCCGAAGAAGGAGATGTCGCCCATGATGATGCAGCTCAAGCGATTCGGCGCGAAGCCCGGGGTACTTTTTCGTCTGGCGGGCCGCGGCTTGAAGGAGCTTCTTGTGGGCGGGGCGCGGGAGCGCTCGCTGGATTCGCTGGAGCCCCGCGCCTTGCTGGCGGGCACGCCTTTGCCGGCCCTGACTGACCTTGAGAGCGCCTCCAACGCGGTGGTGCGCCTCCAGACGAACTTCGGCGACATCGACATCGAGCTCTTCACGAGCTCAGCCCCGATTTCGACGACGAACTTTCTCACCTATGTCAACGATGGTCGTGTGAGCGACACCTTCTTCCATCGCTCGGCGTTCAACGAGGATGGCTCGGCCTTTGTGCTCCAGGGTGGGGGCTTCCGCTATAAGGACGCGACCGGCTTCGAAGTGATTCAGACCGACGCCGCGATTGTCCGCGAGACGACCAATCGGTCCAACCTGGCCCGCACGCTGGCGTACGCCCGGACCAACGACATCAACTCCGCCACCAGCCAGTGGTTCATTAATTATGTGGACAACACATTCTTGGACCCGACCTCGTCGAGCAACGGGTTTGCCGTCTTCGGGCGGGTGGTTCAGGGGTGGGATGTGGTGCTGACGATTCAGGGGCTGGGCGCGGACGACTTGCAGTCGCAGTCTGCCCTCCAGGGGACCAACAACAACGCGTTTGGTGAAGTTCCCACCACCTCGGCCTTCTCGGGCACGCTCACCGAAGCGTCGCTCGTGCAGATCCGGGCGGCGGAAGTCATCAAGCCCAGCGGGTTCAACGGTTTTTTCAACCAGCAAGTGGTGCTGCCCGAGGGCTTTGCGGGCACGCAGAACTCTGAGTCGGTCAACATCTATAACCCCAACACCGTCGCGGCTCGCTACCAGATCATCGCCCGCTATGAGTTCGGCGCCACCCGCGACGCGGTGATCGCCTCGGGCACCCTCTCAGCCGGGGCGACGACGCTGCTGAGCCTGAGCAATGGCTCGAGCGGGGGCTCAAACCTGGTCCGGACCAGCAACCCGTATTCGATCATTGTGCAGACGGCGCTGCCTGACGGGACGAGCAACGCGAGGGCGATCGCCGCCAGCAGCGACCGGGTGGACTTCAACGCGTCGACGAGCGAGGGGTTCTTCAACACGACTGGCTATTCGGACAGTGAGCTGCGGACGTGGGACTTTGCCCGGGTGGAGCGGAACAGCCTGAGCCGCGAGTTCATTACGTGGACCAACCTGTCGGACCAGCCCGCGACGGTGACGCTGACCTTCACCAACTCGTCGACCTCGCAGACGATCACGGTGTCGACGGATGCGTATCGGCGTGGCGGGGTGGACCTCTTTGCCCGCAACATCATCAGCGGGCCCTTGTCGGTGCGGGTCACGAGCACGCAGAACATCGTGGCCTTCCTGAGTGACTTTGACGTCCCCCAGAGCGGGACCGCGCAGAACTCGGCGTACACGCCGGGGTGGTCGGTCTTTGGCACGCCCGGGGGCGGGTCGGCGTCGGCGGCGTTGGCCGACGTCACGGTTCGGTCGAACTTTGACAACATCATCAGCATCGCCAACCCCAACTCGGTGGCGGCGGTGGTCACCTTCCAGATCTGGCAGGCCGGGAGCAGCAACTCGACCACCTCGACCCAGATCGTCTTTGCCAACAGCCGCCTGGACTTTGACCTCTCCAACGTCGCGGGCCTGCCCCAGAACCAGGAACTGAGCATCACCTACACCAGCGGGACCACCCTGGTGACGGCCCAGTACACCAGCACCAGCAACGTGGGGCGCAACCAGGCCACGACGACCCCGACCGACGGCGTGTCGACGGCCTTTGCCACCCGCCTTGCCCCGCAGACGACCTTCACCAACGGCGGGTTCGATCCGTCGCGCAACGACGGCACCCTGACCGAGCGGATCTCGATCTACAACCCCTTCTTCGCCTCGAACAACGTGCAGCTGAGCTACACGGTGCGCTACAGCTTCTCGGATGGAACGGTGATCGACGCCTTCACCGGCACGCTCAACGCCCAGGCCCGGGTGGACGTGCTGACCGGCGACTCGAGCGCGGTGCGCAGCAGGATCGGCAGCGCGTCGACCTTCCGCAACTATGCCATCACCGTCTTTGCCACCGCCACCAACACGTCGTCCACCCAGATCGCCGGGTTGGTGCAGCTGACCCGCCTGGACACCACGCTGGGTCGGTCGGTCACGTCGGGGGGGACGCAGTCGAGCTTCGGCGTCTCCTTCGGGGACTCGATCTTCAGCACCAGCACCACCGGCGGGGGCGGGAGCAACGGCTAAGCGACGCCAGGGCGATGGCGCGGGCGCCGGACGAACGAATCGCCAGGCTAGCCTGGTTTTTTAGAGCCGGACGAGATCGGCGGCCCAACAATGCGGGTGGTAGCTCCCTCGCCCGCGATTAGCGCGGGCTGTTCTTCTCTCTGCGCCGATCATGTCCAAGACTTCGACCATCCCGATGCCCAGCGCCGGTAGTTTGCCGGGTTCGGCTGGCCGAGCCGGCCAGACCGTCTCCAAGCCCGCCAGCGCGGACGGGGCGTTTTGGTTTTTTGCCCGGCAGATGCTGCGGTACTGGCCGTTGCTGCTTTGGGCGATGGTGATGGTGGTGGTGTCGAGCGCGACGCTGAGCGTCGGGATATTGGGGGCTTCGCCGGTGCTGCGGAACATTCTGGGGGCCCGCATGGGCCTGCCGGAGTTTGCCGCCGAGCTCAACGCGGGGCTGGCCTCTGGATGGGCGCCCTTCCGGGGGCTGGCGATCCCACAGACGATGATCGAGGGGTTGCCCAAAGGTCCGTTCACGGCTCTGACCTGGATCATCGGGGTGCTGGCCTTGCTGACGGTGGTCGGTTCGGTCGCGAACTTTCTGCACGCGTATCTGTCGTTGACGGTGGTGAATCGCACGGTGACACTGGTAAGGCGGCGGGCCTTCCAGCGGGTGATGCGTGCGCCGCTGCGCTCGGTGGTGAAGGCCGGGCCCAGCGACATCATCAGCCGCCTGGTCAACGACAGCGCCCAGTTGGCCATCGGGCTGAACATGTTGGTGAGCAAGGCGGTGTTGCAGGCGTTCAAGGGGCTGGCCGGGGTGGTGACGGCCTTTTACTTCGACGCCCGGATCACCATCGGGACGCTCTTTGTGGTGCCGGTGCTCTATGTGGTCATTCGCAAGCTGGGCAAGAAGATCAAGCGGGCAAGCGGGAGAGCGCTGGAGAGTCAGTCGGGTTTGTACGCCGCGGCGACCGAGAGCCTGCAGGCCCTGCGTGTCGTCAAAGTCCACACCACCGAGCTCTACGAAGGCGGGCGGTTTCATCGCATCAACAAGCGGATGCTTCACGAGCTGAACCGGGTGCGTACTGCGCGGGCGTTGGCCAGCCCGCTGACCGAGATGCTCACGATTTTTCTCCTCTGCGGGATCGTGCTGGGCGTGGGCAACGCCATCATCAAGCAGCAGGTAAAGGCCGAATCGTTCATTCTAGTGATCGGGGCACTGGCGGTGGCCGGGGCTTCGCTCAAGCCCCTGACGGGGATCATCAACGACATTCAGAGCACCTCGCCCGCGGCCCAGCGACTCAGAGAGTTGCTGGAGACGCCGGTCGAGCCCGGGCATGAGCGAGGGTTGGCCAAGCTCCCCCGGCACGGTTCGTCCATCGAGTTTCGCGACGTGACTTTGACTTATGCGGGCGCCGGCACGCCGGCCTTGCAGGGCGTCAGCCTGCTGGTGAAGCATGGCGAGCGGGTGGCGTTTGTGGGGCCCAACGGCTCTGGGAAGACCACGCTGCTGAGCTTGGTGCCGCGGCTCTTCGATGCGGATTCTGGGAGCGTGCTGATTGATGGCCAGGATATTCGCGAGGTGTCGGTGCGCAGCCTTCGGGCCCAGATCGGCGTCGTGACGCAGGAGACGGTGCTGTTTCGCGCCACGGTGGCGGAGAACATCGCGTATGGCAACCCCAGCGCCACGCGGGCAACGATCGAAGCCGCGGCGATGCGGGCCCGGGCGTCGGAGTTTGTCGAGCGAATGCAGCAGGGTTTCGAGACCAAGGTCGCGGAGCAGGGGCAGAGCCTGTCGGGGGGGCAGCGCCAGCGCCTGGCGATCGCCCGGGCGATGATGCGCGACCCGGCGATTCTAATTCTGGATGAAGCGACCAGCATGATCGACGCGGAAAGCGAGTCGCAGATCGGGGCAGCCCTCACCGAGTTTTGCAAGGGCCGCACGTGCCTTATCGTGGCCCACCGGCTCAGCACCGTGCAGAACTGCGACCGGATCGTGGTGTTGGATGGCGGGCGGGTGATCGACATCGGCACGCACGACCAGTTGTTGGAGCGCTGCGGGGTGTACCAGCAGTTGGCGAGACATCAGTTGCTTCGGTAGGTCAGGATGGTCGGCTCTCCGAGCCGACAAGTTGGAAACGCGCGAAGTGTCGGCTCGGAGAGCCGACGTACCAATACCACGGAGCACGACATGCACCGCCCGGGCTGCGACCCAGAAAACATGACCGAGCTGGACTTCATGTGCGACTTTTGTCTCGCGACGTGGACCGAGGAGAACCCCTTCGTCGAGGGGCACCGGGGGAGCCTGATTTGTTCTGACTGTCTCACCCGGGCTTATCGCGCCACCGAGCTTGGCGATGGGGCAACCAAGGTCCCCGAGCACGTGAACTGCACGCTGTGCCTGCTGCACCGCGACGCCCCGCACTGGCAGAGCCCGATCGTCGAGGGGGGGCCGGTGATCTGCGCCTCGTGCGTGGTGTCGGCGGCCAAGATGTTGGAGAAGGACCCGGCCAGTCAGTGGGAAAAGCCGGTGAAATAGCACGGCGATCTTGGCTGCCGGTGGGACGTGCGTCCCGCCTATCCGGCGTGGGCGAACCCGCCACGCGATTGCTGCGACCGGCATCGAGGTGACCCTTGCTCGCGCGGCGGGCTCGTATGGGCACGTACACTGCGCGCATGAGCCAAGAGGCACCCAACCCCGCGGCCCCCCATGGGATTTCGCTCGAACAGACTCGCAAGATTGCGCGGCTGGCGCGGCTGGCGTTGACCGACGCCGAACTCGCCAAGGCCCAGCTCGAGCTCTCCGCTGTCATCGGCTACGTCGAACGCCTGCGCGAACTTGACCTAGAGGGCGTGGAACCCTTGGCGGGCGTGTCTGGGGCGATCAGTGAGGGAGAGCTGGACGAGCCGGGGCAGATGTTGCCGATCGAGGCGCTCGCCAGTATGGGCCCGGCGATGCAGGGGCGGTTTCTGGCGATCCCCAAGGTGCTGGACGAAGGCGGGGGCGCCTGAAATGAGCCAAGTTCCCCAGAGCATGATCGAGATTCGCGACGCGGTGCTGGCCCGGCGCGTGAGCGCGGCCGAGGTCACCAAGGCGGCGCTGGGCGCGATCGAACGCGAGAATGGTCGCATCAACGCCTTCACGCAAGTCTTTGCGAAAGCGGCGATGGAGAATGCGGCGCGCGTGGACGCGCGATTGGCTTCGGGCGAAACCCCCGCGCTGGCCGGGGTGCCGATCGCGGTCAAGGACAATATGTGTACCGGGCCCGATCTCGCGAGGCCCGGAGACGGCGCGGGTTACGCGGGCTTCACCACCTGCGCGTCGCGGATTTTGGAGCAGTACGCCTCGCCCTTTACGTCCACGGCCGTGCAGCGCCTCATCGACGCGGGCGCGATCATCGTGGGCAAGACCAACCTCGATGAGTTCGCGATGGGTTCGTCCACCGAACACTCGATTTTCGGCGCGACGCGCAACCCGTGGGATGTCGCCCGAGTGCCGGGGGGAAGCTCGGGTGGGAGCGCGGCCGCGGTTGCTGCCGGGCTTGTGCCTCTCGCCTTGGGCAGCGACACTGGGGGCAGCATTCGCCAGCCGGCGGCCTTCTGTGGGGTGTTTGGGCTAAAGCCCACCTACGGGCGTGTGTCGCGCTACGGCCTGGTGGCCTTCGCCAGTTCGCTGGACCAGATCGGCCCGATCACGCGCAACGCCACCGACGCGGCTCTTGCGCTGGAGATCATGGGCGGCAAAGACCCCCTCGACGGCACCAGCTCGCTGCATGCCTCGCCCCGTCTGGCCCAGATGGACCCGCATGACACCGAGCCCCTGCGGATTGGGGTTGTGAAGCAAGCCCGCAGCGGGGCGAACCATCCTGCCGTCGCGGCGGCCCTGGAAAGCACGATCGCGCAGTACGTCAAACTCGGCGCACGCATCGTCGAGGTGGATCTGCCCCTGATCGATCACGGCATCGCGGCGTACTACATCGTGGCACCCGCCGAGGCGAGCTCCAACCTGGCCCGCCTGGATGGCGTTCGCTTCGGGCGTCGTGCCAAGCTGGGGCCGGGGGAGGGGCTGGAGGAGCTCTACGCCCGCAGCCGTGGCGAGGGGTTTGGCGCCGAGGTCAAGCGGCGCATCATGCTGGGGACACACGTTCTTAGCAGCGGGTACTACGACGCGTACTACAACACCGCTTTGAAGGTCCGCCGCCGATTGCTGGGCGACTTTGAGCGGGCGTTTGAGACCTGCGACGCGATCGTGATGCCGGCCACCCCGGGTCCGGCGTTCCGCCTGGGCGAAAAGACGGGCGACCCGATCGCGATGTATCTGGAAGACGTGTACACGGTGACGGTGAACCTGGCCGGGCTGCCGGGGCTGAGCATGCCCGCGGGGCTGGCAGAGGTGGATGGGCGGGCGCTGCCGGTGGGGGTGCAACTGGTGGGCCGGGCCTTTGATGAGGCGAGGCTCCTCTCGATCGCGCGGCGATTTGAGCGGGCGACCGACTGGCACGCGCGCCAGCCGCCCCGATGAGGTCCTGCACCGTCCCTGGCTGGGAAGAACCTCCGGGGGGCCAGCCCGACGTACCATCCCCTCGCGCATGCCCCTGAAGCTCTACAACACGCTCACCCGCACGCACGAGTTTTTCACGCCGGGGGAGAATTCCCGCGTGTCGTTTTACACGTGCGGGCCGACGGTGTACGACGACGCCCACATCGGCAACTTTCGCAGTTTTCTGGCTGCGGACGTGCTGCGCCGCTGGATTGAGAGCCCGCTGTGCGAGCTGGCGAATGAAACCCCCGAGCAGGCCGCTCGACGCAAGCAGCACGGACGCGTCGTCACGCACGTGATGAACATCACCGACGTGGGGCACATGACCGACGACGCCGAGGGGGGCGAGAGCGGCGAAGACCGCATGGCGGTGGCGGGGCGGCGGATCGCGGAGGCCAAGAAATCCGGCAAGCTGCCCGCGGGCACCACCATCGACCCCAACGACCCGTACCAGATCGCCAGGTTCTACGAAGGGCGCTTTCGTGAGGATGCCCGCAATCTGGGCCTGAAGGTTTCGATTGAAGCCGAGCGCGACGAAAGCCTGCACCCCAAGGCCACGGCCAATGTGCCGGGCATGATCACGGTCATCGAGCGCCTGATCGCCGGCGGGCACGCCTATGAGGTTGGGGCCCCCGGTTCGCGGGTGGTGTACTTTCGCGTGAAGAGCTTTGAGCCCTATGGCCGCCTGAGTGGAAACACCTTGCAACACCTGCGCGAGGGGGAGGGGGGGCGGG
>JAKFUN010000156.1 GCA_021732675.1 Phycisphaerales bacterium | reverse complement strand
AGTGGGTCAAAGTCCGCGAACACAGCGAAGCCTTCCTCACCAAATGGGATCCCTCTCCCCCGGGAGAACCCTTCCCTCGCCCCCCAGAAGAAATGTTCCACGGCCTCATGGACACCGCCGACACCACCCACTCTCAACGCTTTCTCATCTGCCATCGCACCAGCGGCGACATCCTGGGCCAGGTCAGCCTCAACCAGATCTTTCGCGGCCCCTTCTGGAACTGCACCACCGGCTACTGGATCGGTCAACCCTTCGCCCGCCAAGGCTTCATGTCCCAAGGCCTGCAACTCTGCCTCTCCATCGCTTTCGACCACCTCAAACTCCACCGCGTCGAAGCCAACATCATCCCCCGCAACGAGCCCAGCAAAGCCCTGGTCCGCCGTCTCGGCTTTCGCTACGAAGGCACCGCCCTCCGCTACCTCCGCATCAACGGCGCCTGGGAAGATCACGAACACTGGGCCATCACCGCCGAAGAATGGCCCACCCCGCCTCGTCCCTGACCACGCCCTCTCTACGCCCTGGCTCCCCAAGCCTTACAAAATCCGCTCAGCAGGCATTTTTGTCTCCCCCATCCGCTCCCCCCAAAAACTATTGCCAGTTTTTTCACTTTTTTTGATCCTTTATCCCAATTCCGCAACAGGGGGCGGTTGACACGCGAACAGTTTTCGGTACATTAGCGACTTGCAGATCCGTCCAACTGGACGGGGTAGGTAGTGCGGAAGTTCCTGGGCATATTCGGTTCGTGAATGCACTTGTCGATGGGTTTCACGCCCATCCATCTGATCCCCGCCCGGGGTTTCCTAGCTCCCTGCCGACAACCTGGATGGCTCTCCACCATGGGTGGCGTGACGATGGCGACTGGATCGCGTTGTCCGTAGCGGGAGGGTCAAGTCCGGCTGGTTTGGGAGTTTGCCGCGTGGCGGCACATTTTCAAACTCAGCCGAGTCGGGCTGAATCGCTCCACTTTGGACCGTTTCAGCGCTCTTGGGAGCCCTCATGGGCATCCACTGGCACTGAAGCGAGCCGCGTCGAGCGGGTTCAGCACTGATCGGACTCGCGTTTGGGTTTGGTCAGCAAGGTGAGCTCGATACCGAGCCATCGCCGCGAAAGGGTCTCCCCTCCGGCCTGACACTCCGCCCTTTGGGCTGGTGTCCGCCGCGAAGAGAACCCACTCGTTTCGAGGGGCTTTGGGCGAGCGGGTTTCCGGTCGTCATGTTTGGTTTGTTCCTGGTGGGTTTCCATTTTTCGGCATCGTTCGATGCCACCCCGCCCAGGAACACAAGGAGCTAGCAATGAAGAATCGTAAGGGCTTTACCCTCATCGAGCTGCTGGTGGTGATCGCGATCATCGCCCTGCTCATCGGCATCCTGCTGCCCGCGCTCGGCAAGGCTCGCGCCTCCGCTCGCCAGATCAAGGACAGCACCCAGGTTCGCGGCGTCCACCAGGGCATGGTGCTCTTCGCCCAGAACAACAGCGACAGCTACCCCCTCCCCAGCCAGATCGACAAGTCCACCACCCCCACCACTGTCGCCAACAGCGCTGCGGACTCCAAGGACATCCCCCGGCACATCATTTCGGTCCTCATCTACAACGGCTTCTTCAGCCCCGAACTGACGGTCAGCCCCGCTGAATCCAACGGCAGCGTCAAGATCTACAGCAAGTACGCCTACTCCGAGCCCAACGCCGCCGTCGGCGACAAGAAGCAGGCCCTGTGGGACCCGGGGTATCGTGCGACCACGCTCGACACCGCGATCACCAACGAAGCCGAGCCCGGTGGCGCCAACCTCTCCTACGCGATGATGCCTCCGATCGGCAATCGCAAGGTTAAGTGGTCCAACACCTTCAACGCGACCGAAGCC
Organism: Phycisphaerales bacterium; assembly: GCA_021732675.1. GTDB lineage: Bacteria > Planctomycetota > Phycisphaerae > Phycisphaerales > UBA1924 > RI-211. The sequence continues at coordinate 6,102 of JAKFUN010000156.1, read as the reverse complement.
ATCCTGGGTAACCGTGGCCCTTCGTTCACCTCCAACGGAACGGGCTCCGGTCTCACCTGGTCGCTCCTTTCCAATGCAGTCACCTTCAACGGCTTCACCGCGACCCCAGTCGGCATCGGCTCCAACACGCTGCTGATCCACGGCGGGCGCACCAGCTGGGAAGGCAACATCGCCTACAACGACAACCACGTCAACTTCGAAACCCGTTCTGACCCCGAGTCCACCCCCTACACCTTCACGGGTATCACGGCGGCTGGCCAGAAGACCCAGCTCGACAACCTCTTCGTCAACGAGAAGAACGATCGTACGGTCGATCTCGAACTGCTGGACTCGTCCACCTCGGGCGCGACCTCGGGCGCCCAGGACAACAACTTCCTTCGCCTCTGGTCCAAGGGCAGCTACACCGCTCTCAGCGGCAGCACCGCCCCGGCCGCGATCAACCGGATCACTCAGATCGCCTATGACTAAAGCCGGTAGTTGAGCACTTCGAGTCAAGATTTTGTCGACTTGAACTGGAGCCACGCGGCTCCAGTTTTTTTTTCGCAACCCTGACTCGCCCTTTCCGTACAACCATTGGAGTCGAGTACCCATAACCTTGAAAGGAACCTGGCATGAAGAGCTTCCCCTCGCGTTCGGTTGGGTTTTCTGCGGTCCTTGTCGTGCTGATGGGGTTACCAACCCCAGGAAAGGCGCAGGTAGTTCAGGTGATCGCCGCCACCCAGTCAAGCGATCCATCCGTGGGTTTCAGCGCTCTGGGAAGTCTCGGCGCATCGGCCGGGGTTCCGCTGGTGAACCGGTCAAGTCGAGTTGCCTTCTCGGGCACCAAAGGTCCGGCTGACGCTGAGCTGATCTGGGTGTTTGACGGCTTCAACTACACTTCAAGGGGAGTAGCCGGACCCGGCAACTTGTTCAACCTCTGTCCGAGCTCCGAAAATCCAGCCAATTTTGCTGCAAGCTTTTCACTGCTGAGCTTTGGCGATCTGGATCAAGTTCACTTCGACTCTTCAATTGGCCTGGTCGATTTCCCCGGAATGACATCGTCGGAGTTCGTCGGCATCGGCGCGAACGGTGCCCCGAGTGTGCAGGTTCAACGGACGTCCAGCAGCTCGGACGGCAATGGCATTTACGGCCTTAGCAACTCGGGGTGGCTTTATGCAAACTCGCTTGCAGCTGGCTCCTCCACCCTCTCATTTAATGGCACCAACTGTCCCTCTGGCGCCAGCTGTCCTGATGGCACAAATGTTGCACTCAACGGTTTCGACAGCTGCGGTATCCCTGTGATGCAGACCTTCGATGACGGAACCAGACGCGTGGTGGACACGGCGTCCTCCGCAACGATCACCTCCAACGGCACCGTCGCTTTCGTCGCAGGAGTGTCAGTAACAGATCCTCCAGGGCCGACAAACAGCGCCTTGGTGTATCGCTCACCCGCCGGCACCTACAGGTTGTTTAGGCTCGAAGGTTCGGCGGCGCAGGGCTGGCCGTCCGGCTACACATTTAACAACCAGTTCACGACCCACGTGGCCAGCGATACCTCACTGGCGTTTATCTCTGAGGTCTCTGTGGGCAACACTTTCCGGGCTGGAACAGGGTTGTGGGTGGTTCCAGACCCGGAGTTGGGACCGAACAGCCCGGCGGGAGTTCCCGTGCTGCTCGCTGCCATCTCCTACGTTGATTCAGCCTCCAACAGCACTCTGCCCTTGACCAACGCTCCTGGAGGCCCAGTAGCGCGGGTCGGCGGAATCTATCCCAGCATCCAGATCAACAACCGTGGCGAGGTCGCTTTTCAAGCAGACTTCGCTGAAACGGCTCAAGGCTTCGAGCGGTACGTCGGCGGCTTCTATGTCTACACACCGAACGGGATTCGGCTTGTCACTCTTCTCGTGGGTCAAAATGATCCAGGCCCCGGTTTCTCCGGTGTTGGGGCGCAGGGCCCTCTGTTTCTCAACGACGCTGGCCTTCTGGCCTTCGTCGCACTTCGACTTGACCCCGGCCGTAGCCAGTACGGCTTCGCGATCGAAGAAGCGCCGGGCCTGGTCTCGACATCCCTCATTGTGGGCGATACGGGGGACCGTATCGCCATACCCCTGCAGGGGGGCCTCTTTGACGTCCGGCGAGTCATGGATTTCTCCCGGCCCTCCTTCGGAAACATATCTGCCAACAGTGGCCGGCGTTTCTTCACCGACGACGGCCGGCTCATAGCTCGAGTGCAACTCCGGGACGCAGCCAACCGTCAGTCGGAAGCGATCGTGCTGATCTCGGCGGACCCTTGCCGCGGCTCGCGGGCGGAAGAGCGTAATGTTCGCTGTACCGGAGACTACGACCTCAATGGGAATCTGGATCAGGATGATATCCTTTACTTGCTCAATGCCGTCACAGGCGGCGCCGATGCGGGATGTCGCGACCTGGACTTCAACCAAGACGGCAACGTTGGTCAAGACGACATCGACGCCCTGATCGACTTCGTGGCTGGCGGCACGCCCCCCCCCGGTTGCCAGTAATCGACTTCATCCTATCGGAACTCAATGATTGTCCCAAACGGGCCTAGCGGCCCGTTTTTTCTTGGGCCCGCCCAATTATCCCCGCATTGCCCGGGTAGCGCCTCCCCAGCCGCATTCAGAACTGTGGACTCGCTTATTTTAGTCAATCGATTGACTGTGCCGAACTCCATGCCATAATCAGTCGAATGACTAGCGGCATGTCTCCAACCCCAACTCAACCCGACGCTGCCGACCACGCGTCCGAGAAGCGTGGTAGCCGCGAGGCGCTCTTGGACTCGGCGGCCAAGCTCTTTGCCGAGAAGGGGTACGCGGGGGTGGGGACGCGCGAGATTGCTGCCGACGCCGGTGCCAACCTTGGCATGATCAAGTACCACTTCGGCAGCAAGGGCGAGCTGTTTGTGGCCGCGATCCATCAGTTGCTGGAGCGCGACGAGATCATCGACGCATCGCGGCGATTGAAAGCCGCCACCCGTGACGAAGCGGTCTTCGCGTTGGCCAACTTCATCGTGACCATGATGCGCTCGACCATGCAGCCTGACGACGGACCGCAGGCGTGCCAGATCATCTATCGCGAAGTCTTTGGGGGGTCGTGCGAGGCGGCGGTCTTCGACACGATGGTCGAGTCGGTGGCCCGAGACTACAAAGCGCCGATGCACGGCGCGATCGCGGACGTGATCGGGCTGATTCGGCCCCAGGCAACCCGCTGCGAGTTGGATTTGCACGCGTCGTGCCTGCTCGGGGCGTGCTGGTACTTCGCGATCAATCGGCCGTTCTTGGAAAAAATGGGATCGTGCTCGCTGAGCGAGTGCGCGAGGTTTGACGGAATGACACGGCATGTGGCGCGGTTCGGGCTGGCGGGCGTCGGGTGCGAGCCGGAGGTGGTGGAACGGGCGATCGAAGCGGCCATGAAGGTTGATGGGGTGAATGGGTGACGGGGTGAGAGCGGGCCAAGAAGTTTGGCCCCTGGCGAGGAAGCACCGGCAACAAGGCGACGGAAGACAAAGGCAGAAGCGTGCCGCGCTGATGGTTCGCGCGTGGGTCGGGCGACCGAGTCGGAAGGGTGAATCGAGAGGTTGAGACCTTGGCTGGCAGAGGAAGAAGTGAAGAAGCAAAAGATGGAAGAGTCCGGCGAGGGCCGCCGGACCAAAGAAGAGCGATTCAGTAACTCAGGAACACAAAGGAGCAACAGATGACCGGTTTCAAGGAAGGCAACGTGAGCGGGCAAGACACGGGCGGCTTGAGCAACGCGAGCTTCAAGGGCAAGACGGCCCTGATCACGGGCGGCACCAGCGGCATCGGCAAGGCGACGGCGCTGGAGCTTGCCCGCGCGGGGGCCAACGTGGTGATCACCGGTCGCCGGCAGAAGGAGGGCGACGAGGTTGTCGCGCAGATCAAGCGGCTGGGCGTGCAAGGGGTGTTTGTGCAGGGTGATGTGACGGATGAGTCGCATGTTCGCCGCGCGGTGGAGACGGCGGAGAAGCTGACCGGGCGGCTCTCGTTCGCGTTCAACAACGCGGGTGTGGAGCTGATGGGCGTGCCGACGACCGAGTCGACCGCCGATCAGTATCACAAGATCATGGACGTAAACGTGCTGGGCGTGCTGCTGAGCATGAAGCATGAGATCCCCGCGCTGATCCGAGGCGGTGGCGGCTCGATCGTGAACAACGCGTCGATTGCCGGACGCATCGGCATGGCCGGGCTGGGCATCTACATCGCCAGCAAGCACGCGGTGATCGGGCTGACGAAGGCCGCGGCGGTTGAAGTCGCCAAGCAGGGCGTGCGGGTCAACACCGTCAGCCCCGGGGGCGTGCAGACCGAGATGCTCGATCGCTTCACGGGCGGAAACGCCGACGCGATGGCGTGGATGGCGGGCATGCACCCGGTGGGTCGCATCGCCAAGGCCGACGAAATCGCCAAGCCGGTGCTCTTCTTGCTGAGCGATGCGTCCAGCTTTGTCACCGGGCATGACTTGCTGGTGGATGGCGGGTTCACGGTGCCGTGAGTCAGGGTGGCACGGAATCACGAACGTAAGGGCGGCGAGAAGCCGCGAAAGTGGGCGAGATGTATGAAAACACAAGCTGTTGAATCGGGTGTATCCATCGGGCCCGACCAGGTGGGCCCGCTGCGCAAGCGGACCAGATTGATCGGGGTAGCGGCGCTCGGAGTGCTGCTCATCACCGGCGGGCTGGCGGCGATGGGTTTGGATTTTGCCTCGCGCCCGGCCCGTGCGTCGGGCGGGGTGACGGCAGTCGCGCCGGCTGCGCAGCCGGCGGACGTATCGGCGAAGATGGAACGTTCGAACTATGAACCGATCACGCCCCTCGCCCGGGTGAGGGTGGAAACGCACCCGACCTACGCCGGGCCGATGACGGGCGTAGAAAAGTCTCAGTGGCGCGAGACGTTTGGCATGCCGGCGAAGTGAGCGCCGGACACCGCTCTGGAGAGCGGTGCCACCAAAGAGCGGTGTTGCCAGAGAACGGTGTTGCCACAGAGTGGTTCCACCAGGGCCGAGGCTGACTTGAACAGGAGCAGGCACATGGCGAGTCGGAAGATCGCGTTGATTACCGGCGGCAACAAGGGCATCGGCCTTGAGACCGCGCGACAACTTGGTCCGCACGGGGTCACGATCATCATCGGGGCGCGGGATGCGGCTCGGGGCAAAGCCGCGGCTGATGAACTTCAGGCCCAAGGCATCGACGCGAAAGGCGTGGTGCTGGACATCACCAGCAAGGTGTCGATCGACGCGGCCGCGGCCCAAGTCGGCAAGGAGTTCGGGCACCTGGACATCCTCATCAACAACGCGGGCGTGCTGAACTACGCCAAGGAACATGTCGCCAGCGGCGTAGACCTCGCCACGCTTCGCGAAACCTTTGAGACCAACTTCTTCGGCCTGGTGGCCACGACGCAGGCCTTCTTGCCTCTCATCAAGAAGAGCCCGGCCGGACGCATCGTGAACCTGACGAGCATTTTGGGGAGCATCGCGGAGCACGCCGACCCCAACAGCCCCATCTATCACGCCAAGTTTCTCGCGTACGACAGCAGCAAGGCGGCGGTGAACATGTTCACCAATCACCTGGCCCACGAGCTGAAGGGAACCAATATCAAGGTGAACGCGGCCCACCCGGGATGGGTCAAGACCGACATGGGCGGGCCCGAAGCGCCGATGGAGCTGGTGGACGGGGCTAAAACCAGCGTGATGCTGGCGACGCTGCCCGACAGCGGGCCCAGCGGCGGGTACTTTCACATGGGCGTACACATGAGGTGGTAGCAGCGGAAACAAAATTCTGAAGAAATAACGTTCCGAAGAAATCAAATCCCGAAGAAATTAAGTTCCGAAGAAGCGCAGGGACGAAGTTCAAGAAGTTCAGAAGTTCAGCTAAAAAACCGCGACGCTTGAGCGACGTGGTTACATGAGGAGCTCGCCATGGCAGACTTGTTTACGCCACTTCAGGTAGGCGAAGTGTTGGTCCCGAACCGCGTGTGGATGGCCCCGCTGACGCGCTGCCGCGCCGGGGAGGGGAACGCCCCCACCGCCCTCAACGCGAAGTACTACGTCCAGCGGGCCGGGGCTGGGCTGATCATCAGCGAGGCGACGCAGGTC
>JAKFUN010000259.1 GCA_021732675.1 Phycisphaerales bacterium | reverse complement strand
AAGGTGCCTTTGGTGGGCAAGGGCCTGCCGCGGGTGGATGTGGGTGACTGGCGCCGCCGCCTGACCCGCAACCCGCTGCGTGAAGGGTGGCGCAGCGTTTTTGTGCCCGGTCAGCGGCTGGCGTCGCTGGTGGGGGCGTCGACGGTGGATGTCGGGCTGGCGGGGTTCGTGTTTTACATGCTGGCGCGATTGGTCGGGGCGATTCTGTGGGCGTTGGCGGGATACGCCATCGCGCTGGTGGGGGCGATCGTGGTGCTGCGCAGCGTCAGCCGCCTGGGACTGGTGCCCGAGGTGGCGGGGCTGGTGCTGGTCGCGCTGCTGGTGAATACGTTGCCGGCGCTGTTGGTGCGGATGGGGCGTCAGCGGCTGATCGCCAAGGTGGGGCGATGGCTGCATTACGAGTATTGGCCCGCGAAGGTGTTTTACGGGCCGCTGATTCCGTATGGGTTGACGCTGGCGGCGAAGTACAAGAGCCTGACGGTTTTTACGGCGTGCAACCCCGGAGTGGCGCGGGGCGGGGGCCTGGCGGGCGAGAGCAAAGACGCGATCCTCACCGCGCTGGCGGCCTCACCCTTGGTGCTTCGGCACGCGTTGATCCCCCCGGCCCCGCACCCGCAGGATCGGGTGATGGCCTTGCAGGCGGCGATGCGCACCCAGGCGGCGCTCGCGAGCTTTCCGATCATCTTGAAGCCGGACATGGGCGAGCGCGGGCACGCGGTGCGCCTGGTGCATTCGCACGACGACGCGCTGCGGTATTTTCAGGAGGTGGGCGAGGCCGCGATCGCGCAGCAGTACCACCCCGGCCCGCACGAGATCGGGGTGCTGTGGGCCCGCAAGCCCCCGTCGATGCGTGCGAGGGAGAGCGTCGACGACGGCTGCGAGGGGTTCATCTTCTCGATCACGCAGAAGCAGTTTCCGATTCTGACCGGGGATGGCGAGCAGACGCTGGAAGAGCTCATCCTGAGCCACCCGCGTTTTCGCAAGCAGGCCAATGTCTTTCTGCAGCGTCATCAGGCCCGGGCGGGCGAGGTGCTCCCTCTGGGCCAGAGCCTGCGATTGGCAGAGGCGGGCAACCACGCCCAGGGCACGCTCTTTGTCGACGGGCGGCACCTGATAACCCCGGAACTCACCCGCGCCATCGATGAGATCGCTCGGCACTTCGTCGGGGGCTTTGACTTTGGCCGCTTCGATCTTCGCTACACCGATGAAGCGTCTCTCAAGCGGGGCCAAGGGTACGGCATACTCGAACTCAACGGGGTGACCAGCGAGTCCACAAACTTGTACGACCCGCGTTCGTCGCTGGTGGGGGCGTATCGCATTCTCTTTTCGCAGTGGAAACTGCTCTTTGAGCTGGGCGCCTGGCGAAGGTCGCAGGGGGTGGCGCCGCTGTCGGTCTTTAAGGTTCGCAGGCTGATCTATGAGCATCTGGGCCGGCGTGGGCCGACGAAGGTCTCGGACTAGGTCTTTCCGCCTGCGGGGGCCGGCCCCTCGACGATTCCACGGGCCTTGTCGAGGGCCTGGGGGAGGTCTTCGAAGATGTTCTGCAGCCCGATCTTTTCATCCAGCCCCGCCTTGACGAACTCGAACATCGGCTGGGCGTGAACGCCCCCCAACAGCAGCGTGGTGCCCTGGCGCTGGCACTTGCGATGAAACTCTTCGAGGGCGTGCAGGCCGGTGGCGTCAATGTGGGGGACGCGCCTCATTCGAAGGATGAAGACCTTGGGGGTTCGCTCCAACTGCATCAGCACGTCGTCGAGGCGGTTGGCGATGGCGAAGAAGAAGGGTCCGTTGATCTCAAAGAGCTCGACCCCGGGCGGGATCGATAGGGTTCCCTGGGCCCGCGCGTCTTTGGTGATCGCCACCCGGTCGCTGAGGTCGTCGGGGTCGCCGCTGATGTCGTTGCGGATCGATCGGACGCTGGCGATCTCGCCCATGCGCTGCATGAAGAGCATGGCGGCGAGGACCATGCCGATGCCCACCGCGGTGATCAACCCAAAGCAGACGGTGAGCCCGAAGGTGGTGAGCAGGACCGCAACATCGGCCCGGGGAGAGCGGAGCAGGCGTCGAAACTGCCCCAGGTCGGCCATGTTCCACGCGACGACGAAGAGGACCGCCGAGAGCGAGGCCAAGGGCACCAGGGCGATCAGTTGGCCGGCGGCCATGACGATGATGAGCATGACCAGGGCGTGAACCATGCCCGCGACGGGGCTCTTGGCCCCGGCCTTGATGTTGGCGACGGTGCGGGAGAGGCCCCCGGTGACGGGCAGGGTGCCCACCAGGGCGCAAACGATGTTGGCCAACCCCATGGCGACGAGTTCCTGGTCACTCTGGTGGCGTGTGCCGGTCAGGCCGTCGGCGACGACATCGGTGAGCAGCCCCTCGACGGCGACGAGGATCGCGATGGTGGTCGCGGCGGGCACGAGTTCTTTGATGAGGGCGAAGCTCAGTTGCGGAAAATCCTGTAAGTGCAGCCCCGCGCGGATCTGACCAAAGCGGCTCCCCAGGGTGGCGACGTGCTCGGCCCCGCCCATGAGCCAGCCCATGAGGGCGAGGGCCCCCGCCCCAGCCAAGATCCCTGCCAGATACGCCGGGATGCGGGGTGTCAAGCGTTTGACCAGCAGAATGGCCCCGAGCGAGACGCACCCGACGAGCAGGGGCCGCCAGTGGGCGCTCCCCGCATGCGAGGCCATCTCGCGGATCTTGCCTACCCAGTCGGTGGGCATCTGGTCGAGGGTGATTCCGAAGAAGTCGCGAATCTGGGCGGTCGCGATGATCACCGCCGACCCGGCCGTGAACCCGGTCGTGACCGGAAAGGGAATGAACTTGATCATCACGCCCAAGCGGGAGACCCCCATGACGACGAGGATGATCCCGGCCATGAGGGTCGCGGTCGCCAATCCCACATATCCGTGTTCCGAAGCGATCGCGAAGAGAATCGTGACGGAAACCGCGCTGGGGCCGCCGACATTCACGCGGCTGCCGCCGAGCAGGCTGATGAGGAACCCCCCGACGATGGCCGCGGTCACCGCCATGGCCGGGGGCAGCAAATGCTCGTCGATGGCGACCTTCTGGGGGATGCTGCCGATGCCCACTGCCAACGCGAAGGGCAATGCGATTACCGCGACCGTCAGCCCGGCCACCATGTCCCCCGCCAACTGGCGGCCTGAATAGCCGTCGCGAAACAAGAGGGCAAACTTGGGGATGTATCGCTTCACGGGGAAATCATCGGCGAAAAGTGGGGGGCTCAGATAAGCGGACCAGTGTATCCGTTGGGGAGGCGGCCGCGGAGGATTCTCCGTGAGGGCGCTCTCCGTACCCAGACTCGTGGCACAGGCGACCCGCCGCAACGCAGGAAGCCGCGTGCAGGGACGCCGGAGCTGAGGCTCGGCGAAGCTGCGGGTAGAGGTGGTTGCCGCCCGGACCTTCGAAGATGCAGGTCCGGCGTCTGAGTGCAAGGATTTCTACAGAGCTGCGTCCCGCCTGTGCCTTCCGGCCCTACTTCTTCGCCCTTACGTCTTCTGCCGACAACCCAATGCTCCACCGGTCTGGACAATCGCGAGTTTCGCGCTATCCTCGTCCAGTTTGCGCCCGTCGCGGCCAAGCTCCTCTGGTGTCACCGGTCTCGAAACCGGTGCACTGCTCTGGAGAGCAGTGCCACCCCTGCGAATCACCCCTCTCGGAGAGAGGGGCATGAAGGAACAGCCTTGCCCAAACGCACCGACATCAAGACCATTCTCGTCCTGGGCTCCGGGCCCATCGTCATCGGTCAAGGCTGCGAGTTTGACTACAGCGGCACCCAAGCCTGCAAAGCCCTCAAGGCCGAGGGTTATCGCATCGTGCTGGTCAACTCCAACCCAGCCACGATCATGACCGACCCGCAGTTCAGCGATCGCACCTACGTCGAGCCCATCACGCCCGAGTCGGTCCGCAAGATCATCGAGAAGGAAACTGCCGGGCAGTTCAAAATCGACGCCGTCCTCCCGACCTTGGGCGGCCAGACCGCCCTCAACTGCGCCTGCGCCCTGTGGGACGACGGCACCCTCCAGAAGTTCGGCATCGAGATGATCGGCGCCAACCGCGAGGTCATCCATCGCGCCGAAGATCGCCAGATCTTCAAAGACATTTGCGAAGGGCTTGGCCTCACGCTCCCCAAGGCCAAGGTCGTCAACACGCTGGAGGCCGCCGAGGAGTTCCTGCAGGAAATCGGCCTACCCGCGATCATCCGCCCCGCCTTCACCCTCGGCGGCACCGGGGGCGGCATCGCCTACAACCGCGAGGAGTTCCGCGACATCATCACCCGCGGGCTGGCGGCTTCCATGATCAAGCAGGTGCAGATCGATCAAAGCGTGATCGGCTGGAAGGAATACGAGCTCGAAGTCGTTCGCGACAAGAAAGACAACTGCATCATCGTTTGCGGCATCGAGAACATCGACGCCATGGGCGTACACACCGGCGACAGCATCACCGTCGCGCCCATTCTCACGCTGACCGACAAGGAATATCAGGCGATGCGCGATGCCGCGTTCGCCATCATGCGTGCCGTGGGCGTCGAGACCGGCGGCTCCAATGTTCAGTTCGGCGTGAACCCCAACCCCAAGCCCCGCGCCGACGGCACCAAGCCCTTCGAGATGGTCGTTATCGAGATGAACCCGCGCGTCTCGCGCAGCAGCGCGCTGGCCAGCAAGGCGACGGGGTTTCCGATCGCGAAGATCGCCGCCAAGCTCGCGATCGGTTACACCCTCGACGAACTGAAGAACGACATCACCGGCACCACCAGCGCGTGCTTCGAGCCAGCCATCGACTATGTCGTGACCAAGATGCCGCGTTGGACCTTCGAGAAGTTCCCCGAGGCCGACGAAACCCTCACCACCCAGATGAAAAGCGTGGGCGAGGCGATGGCGATCGGGCGCACGTTCAAGGAGAGCCTGCAGAAGGTCATCCGCTCGATGGACGTGAAGCGATTCGGGCTTGGCCTGGATCGCAACGACAAATGGCTCACGGCCATGCGTGCGGTGGAGCATGAGCAACTGGTGCTGGATGTGATGGGGTCGGATCGTTCCCCAGGTGGCACTGCTCTTGAGAGCAGTGCTCCGGGAGCTCGGGACACCGCTCTGGAGAGCGGTACCACCAAAACTGCCTCGGGCGAAGAGGCAAGCCCCACCGGCCTGCGCACCGCCGATGGCCAGCCGATTGAGTGGCCGATCCCCTGGGAAAAACTCAGCCGCAAGCTGAGCGTGCCCAGCCAGGGCCGCCTGTACTACGTGCGCTACGCCTTCAAAATGGGCTGGAGCATCGAGAAGGTCAACGAGCTCACCCACATCGATCCCTTCTTCCTCGATCAAATCAAAGAGCTCGTCGAGTTCGAAGACACGCTGTGCGACTATCGCCACCTGGAGGACGTCCCCGCCGAAGTTCTCTTCGAGGCCAAGCAACTCGGCTACAGCGACGCGCAGCTGGCGAACCTGTATCTCGGCAGCCAGACCACCGAGGCTGTGCTGAAAGTCCGCGCCCACTGCCGCAGCCTGGGCATCGCGCCGGTTTACAAGCTGGTGGACACGTGTGCCGCCGAGTTTGAGGCCAAGACGCCGTATTACTATTCGACATATGAGAGAGGCACTAGGCATCAGGCCCTAGGCACTAGTGGGCAAGAGGCACCCGCGAGCGCCACAACGAATGCCGAATCACGAACGCCCAATGCCGCCTTCACCGGCGATGACGAAATCCGCGTCACCGATCGCCCCAAGGTCGTCATCCTGGGCGGCGGCCCAAACCGCGTCGGCCAGGGCATCGAGTTCGACTACTGCTGCTGCCACGCCGCCTTCGCCGCCCGCGAGCTGGGCTTCGAGAGCGTGATGATCAACAGCAACCCCGAGACGGTGAGCACCGACTACGACACGAGTGATTTGCTCTTCTTTGAGCCGCTGACGTTGGAGGATGTGCTGAATGTGGTGGAGAGGTTGAGCGGGCAGAAGTGGTCGAGTGGTCAAGTGGCCAAGTGGCCAAGTGATTCATCCACCCAGCACTCGACCACTCAACCACTCGACCACTTGACCACTTCTCCCTCCCTCGTCCGCGGCCTCATCGTCCAGTTCGGCGGCCAAACCCCGCTCAATCTCGCCAAGGGCCTCACCGCCGCCGGCGCACCCATTATCGGCACCAGTGTCGATTCCATCGACCGCGCCGAAGACCGCGACCGCTTCGATGAGGTGCTCGAAAAACTCAACCTCCGCCGCCCGGCCGCGGGCATCGCACACTCGGTTGATGAAGCCGTGCGTGAGGCGTCCCGCATCGGCTATCCCGTGCTCATCCGCCCCAGCTACGTTCTCGGCGGGCGCGGCATGGAAATCTGCCCCGACGAAAAGGCCCTGCGCCACTTCATCACCACCGCCCTCCACACCAGCGGCCTCGACGACGCCCCCGTCCTTATCGACAAGTTCCTCGCCGGCGCGACCGAAGTGGATGTTGATGTGGTAGCCGATTTTCCGTCCGAGCCCCCGGCGGCAGCCGGGGGTACGCCCCGCGCCATCGTCTGCGGCGTCATGGAACAGATCGAGCAAGCCGGCATCCACTCCGGCGACTCTGCCTGCACCCTCCCCCCCGCCTCACTCCCCGACGAAGTCATCACCCGCATCGAAGACCTCGCCCGGCGCATCGCCGCCGAGCTCAAAGTCTGCGGGCTCATGAACATCCAGCTCGCCGTGCGCGAAGAACCAGGCCCGGACGGCAAAGCCCACCACGAAATCTACATCTTGGAAGTCAACCCCCGGGCCTCGCGCACGGTGCCGTTCGTGAGCAAGGCCAGTCACGTTCCCTGGCCGGCGATCGCCGCCAAGGCGATGATGGGCCAGAGCCTGGCCGCCCAGCACGCCCGCGAACGCCGCCTCAGCGGCTACTACGCCATCAAGGAAAGCGTCTTCCCCTTCAGCAAGTTCCCCGGCGTCGATGTGGTGTTGGGCCCGGAGATGCGCAGCACCGGCGAAGTAATGGGCATCGACCGCTCGCTCAGCATCGCCTTCGCCAAGAGCCAGATGGGCGCAGGCGTGAAGCTGCCCACCGACCCCACCAAAGGCGGCGTCTTCATCTCCGTGCGCGAGCTGGATCGCGAGGCCATCCTCGAACCCGCCCGCCTCCTCATGGGCATCGGCTTCACCGTCTACGCCACCAGCGGCACCGGCGACTTCCTGCGCCAGCACGGCCTTTCACCCAAGACCCTCGAAAAGATCGGCGCGGGCGCTCGCCCCAACGTCATCGACATGATGAGCAACGGCCAGATCGCGCTCGTCATCAACACGCCCACCCGCACCGGCTGGCAGACCGACGAAGGACGCATCCGTTCCACCGCCGTGCGCCTCAACGTGCCGATGATCACCACCGCGACGGCGGCGCAAGCCGCGGCTCGCGCGATTATCGAGATCAAGCGGCACGGCTGGGGCGTGGCCGCACTCCAGGACTACGAAGTGACCCCGATCGTGGAGACGGTGCCAGTGGGTGCGAAGACCAAGACGTGAGGGACGGCATTCAAAATTCGGCATTCGGTCGTTGCGCAGAGCAGCCACACGGCGCAGAACGAATGCCGAATTACGAATGCCGAATGCCGACACCCAGCCAACAAAAAACCCCCCGCTCGCGCGAGGGGTTCATTCTTCCCTAATCCCTAATGCCTAGTGCCTTCCCCTTATGGGCACGCCCCACCCGCCACCACGTTCAGCAATGCGTCGACGTCGCCCTGGTCAGAGTTTCCATCGCGATTGAAGTCCGGGTCGATGCCCGTGGTGTTTTCCCCGCCTGCCACCACGTTGATCAAGTAGTCGATATCACCCTGATCGGCGTTGCCGTCTTGGTTCACGTCCGGGTCGCAGGCGGGCAGCACGTTCACCTGCATGTTCAGCTTCGCGGCATACCCGAGCACGGGCGACAACGCGTTCTCCTTACTGTAAAAGGTTGGGTAGATCGCGGCGCCCGTCCCGCCCCCGGGCCCACCCGAGGCG
>JAKFUN010000189.1 GCA_021732675.1 Phycisphaerales bacterium | reverse complement strand
ACGGTGGTGATCGGGCGCGATGGACGACGCGGGGGCGAGGTGATCCAGCACGCCGCGATCGCCGGGCTGATCGGCGCAGGGTGCGAAGTGGTGGATCTCGGGGTCGCGATGACCCCGACGACCGCGGTGATGACCGACGCGGTGGGCCGGGCGGCTCACGGGCGGGCGGTTGCTGGCATGGTTCTCACCGCCAGCCACAACCCGCAGATGTGGAACGGGCTGAAGTGTCTTTTGGCCGAAGGGGGTGAGTTTGGCTCGGCGGCCTGCGCCCCGCCGCCGGACGTTGCCGCCTCGATCATCGCGGCATTTCGCGATTGTCAGGTAGCGTGGGCTGGGTGGGAGCATGTCGGGGCTGTTTCCGCCGAGCACAGTGCCGTGGATGAGCATGTGGATCGGTTGATGCACGCGATCGAGTCATCCGGCGTGAGTGATATTCCCAGTCGCCTGGGCGAGGGGCTGCGGGTCGCGGTCGACAGCGTGAACGCTTCGGGGGTGGATGGCGCACGGGTGTGCCTGGAGAGCCTGGGGTGCGAGGAGATCTTGCACATCGGGTCGGACAGCACCGGGTTGTTTTCTCACGCCCCCGAACCGACCCGGGAGAACCTCTCACAGCCGGGCGGGCTGTGCGACGCGGTGCGAGGCGGAGAGTGCCATGTGGGCTTCGCACAAGACCCCGACGCGGATCGCCTGGCGATCATCGACGAAAAAGGGGAGTACATCGGCGAGGAATACACCTTGGCGCTGTGCGCCATGGCCCTCTTGGAGGCATCGGGCACCAAGCCCGACGCGCTGCTGGTCACCAACCTCAGCACCTCGCGCATGCTGGATGATGTCGCGGCCCGCTACGGCGCCAGGGTGATCCGCACGCCGGTGGGGGAGGCGCACGTGGTGGCGGCGATGAAGCAAGAGGCCGCCGCGGGGCGCAGCGTGATCTGCGGTGGCGAGGGCAACGGCGGGCTGATCTGGCCCCGAGTGACCTATGTCCGCGATTCGCTGGCGTCGATGGCGCTGGTGATCGGTCTGCTGGATGGGGGGCGGCGCAGCGTCAGCGAGCTGGTGGCTGGGCTGCCCAGCTACGCCATCGAGAAACGCAAGGTGGACCTCAAGAGCCGCGAGGCAGCGACGCCCACGCTGGAGGCGATCGCCAAGGCCTATGCCAGCGAGCGGGTGGATCGCTCAGACGGGGTGTGGGTGGACTTTGCGTCGCGGCGCGCCTGGTTGCATGTGCGGGCGAGCAACACCGAGCCGATCATGCGCTTCATTGCCGAGGCGCCCACGAGCGCCGCAGCCAACGCGCTGCTGGACGAGGCGATGAAGCTGGTGCCGATGCAAAAATGAAAACGCGGCCACGGGGTTTCCGTGCCGCGTATTGGTTTCTCTTTTCTGGCGATCGTCTTGCTCAGACGTGCTTGACGACGTCGGCGACCCTGGCCCGAACCTTGGGAAGAGTGGCGAGCCAGTCATCGCTGGCGCGATAGCCCGCGGCCCCGACGACCACCGGCAGGTACCCCTGCTTGCTCAGCCCCAGAATCTCGTCGTACTTGGCGGGGTCGAAGCCTTCCATGGGGCACGTATCCACCCCCAACATCGCGCAGGCCGACATGAAGAACCCCAATGCGATGTATGTCTGGCTGCGGGTCCAGGTCTCCATGCTCCCCCCGGGCAGGCCCGCCGGGTTGGCCACCGAGCCAGCCATCATTTTCTTGTAATCTTCCAGGCTGGCCGCCGGGGCGTTACGCACCTCCACGATCCGCTGCACGTACGCCTCCACGTCCGAGGCGGTCACGACGATCTTGCGGCAGAAGACCAGAATGTGCGACGCATCCGTCAACTGGCTCTGGTTCCACGACGCCGTCCGAAGTTTGGTTCGGATCGTCGGGTCGTTCACCACCAAGAACCGCCACGGCTGCAACCCGTACGACGAAGGTGCCAACGCCGTCGCCTGCTCGATCGCGGCCCACGTGTCGGCGGGGATCTTCTTGGCCGGGTCAAACTTCTTCACCGCGTAGCGCCAGTTCAGGTGTTCGAGTAGGTCGGCGGCAGTAAGTGAGCGCATCGGGAATCCTTTGTTCTTGAGAATGAAACAAACGCCAGCCACTCGCGGCTTGCCCTTAAAGGCCCGCGATCGCGGCACGCACGTAAGGCGATGACCCGCGCGGTGGAGACGGTAGGCGAAGCCGGCGCTCACTTGCAAGCAACCCGGCCAAGCTCCACGGGCGAGGGTTGCCGGGCACCGGGCGTTTAGGCTCCGTGCCGCGAGTCGAGGTAGGCCCCCAATCCTGGATGACTGGAAACGCTCAAGAACGGGACCGGGTCCACGCCCAGACGCCCGCAAAGCTCGGCGAAGGCCAAGCGCCGCGCAGCCCGGTCCTTGGTGTTGAATCTCAGGAAAAAAGTTCGCTGTGACCAGTCAAAGCCCGCCAGGGTCTTGTCACGCAGGAAGCACGCCATCGCGGCACACAGGGCCGCGCTCTCGCCCCGCCCTTGCAGCGTGACCCGCAACAGCGCGTGAACCAGGCGAACACGCCGGAAGCGCTCGATCGCGCTCAGGGTTTGGGCCAACAGAGCCTCATCGCGCAGCCCTGCGACCAACGAATCTTCCAACACCTCATCAAATGCGAGGTCGTACTTCAATAGGTGCAGTTGGATCGCGGCCTCCAGCCGAGGGTGGGGCGTGCCGCTTTCAATCTCCAGGTTCAGTCGGGCGATGGCCCCCGGCGTTCCCAGGCGTGCCAGGGCCTGAACATCCCGCCCGGCCAGCGCGGGCAAGTTGAGCAGGAATTTCTCCAGGCTCGCACGCTCTTCGCGGGTCATGCCTGCGAGGCAGTCCAACGGGTTCGCGCCCCCGGCCTGCGGGCCCATGCTCTGCAAAAACTGCATGTACTCGGGAGTACTCATGATGAATTCAAACGGCGATCGCTCGGGGCGGAGTTGGCCCGTTGGAGACTCCATGCGCCGGGGGCGGGTGTTGGCGCTAACAAAGGGCGATGGTTTGGGTGAAGTTTGGGTGTTAGGCAGGCTACGCTTGGCCCGCAGCACAAGTAACGGGCTTTCGCCCATTGCTTGGGGTATGTTTGGGTGCTAAGTGGAGGAGACGCCATGCTGGGACGCATTTTCAAGGCCTACGACATTCGCGGGACGTATCCGGATTTGCTGAATGACACGATGGCGTGGCAGATCGGGTACGGCGCGAGCAAGTATCTGCTGGCGGACGCGGCAGCCGCGGGCGAGACGACGCCCATGATGAAGAACATCGTGGTGGGTCGCGACATGCGTACCAGCAGCCCGACCCTCTCCAAGCAAGTGATCCAGGGGATCCGCGACCAGGGCGGGGACGTGATCGACATCGGGATGTGCGACACCTCGATGATCTACTTCGCGGTGAACCATCTTGACTGCGCCGGGGGCGTGATGGTGACGGCCAGCCACAACCCGCCAAACTACAACGGGTTCAAGATCAGCAAGCGCAAGGCCAAGCCGGTGGGAGAATCGACCGGGCTGGGAGACATCCGCAAGCACGCCGCGATGGTGGACAAGGCGACGCTGGTCAAGCAGAGCGGGCGCCTGGAAGAGCGCGACCTGTGGACGCCCTACGCCAAACATGTGCGGAGTTTCCTGCAGCTCCCCGCGGGGAAGAAGCTGAAAGTCGTGATCGACGCCAGCAACGGCATGGCCGGGACGATGATCCCCAAGATCTTCGGCAAGGGGAGTCCGCTGGGGGTGCCGCCGGGAGTCGAGATCATCGAGCTGAACTTCGACAACACCAAAGGGGTCTTTGTTCACGAGCCCAACCCGCTGGTGGCGGCCAACATGAAGTGGACCCAGGAGGCGGTGCTCAAGCACAAGGCCGATGTCGGTTTTTGCTATGACGGCGACGCCGATCGCTGCATGGCCGTCGACGAAAAGGGCCAGATCGTCGGGTGCGATCACCTGACGGCGCTGCTGGCCAAGCACTTCATCGCCAAGCACCCCGGCGCCAAGGTGGCCTACGACCTGCGCTCCACCAAGGCCGTCGAGGAGGACATCGTGAAGGCCGGGGGCAAGCCCATTCGCGGGCGGGTCGGGCATGTCTTCATGAAGCAGGCCCTGGCGGAGCACGGGTGTGCCTTTGGAGGCGAGCTCAGCGGGCACTTCTATTTCGCCGACAACTTCAACGCCGACAGCGGGGCGATCGCCATGAGCGTCCTGCTCACGGTGCTCGCCACCAGCGGGAAGCACCTGAGCGAACTGATCAAGCCCATCGCCCGCTACGCCCAGTCGGGGGAGATCAACTACCAGGTGGAGGACAAGGACGCGGTTCTGACCTCCCTCAAGCACGATTACGGCCCGGGCACCCTGGCCGACGGCTCGGTGGACGAGCTCGACGGGGTCACGATCGACTGCTTCAAGAAGCACGGCTGGTGGGCCAACATCCGCAAGAGCAACACAGAGCCCCTGCTGCGCCTGAACATGGAGGCCAAGGACAAGGCTACTCTGCAGCGGATGATCGACGCGATCTCGCCCCGCCTGGGCAAGCGCGTGGATCACTGAGTCGTGGTCCATTGATCTTGCGGGATCGTCAAGCGCCCCCATGACCGTCACTGACTTTCTACGCCACTGGGGTTTGGCTGAGAACCCGTTCATGGGCGAGGAGGCCCGCGCGGACGATGTCTTTGCGCGGATGGGCGGGCAGGCCGGGGCCCCCATGAGGTCGGGGGAAGAAATGCCCGCCCGCAGCGCGGACCTGGCGGCCTATCACGCCGACTTCGACAAGATCGTGGGGGATCTGCGCCGGCCAAGTGCCGCGGTGGCCTTTGGCGAGAAGGGGAGCGGCAAGACCGCCATCCGGCTGCAGCTCGGGCGGCGCGTGCAGGAGTACAACGCCGCGAACGTCGGAGCCAAGGTCCTGTTCGTGGCGTACGACGATCTCAACGCGTCCCTCGACCGGCTTCATGATCGTCTCAACAGCAAGACCCCGCTCGAGTCCCTCCAGAAGCTGCGTCTGGTGGACCATCTCGATGCCATCCTGCACGCCATCGTTCCTCGACTGGTCGACGCGATCATGGGCGAGGGGACCAACCACGGCTTTGTCGATGTCGGAGATGTCTCGAAGATCCACAAGCGGATCGACAAGCATTCTCGGCGCGATGTCCTCCTGCTTCAGGCCCTCTATGACTATCCCGAAGTCGCGCCGGTTCGCACCGCCCGCCTGCGCGGCCGGCTCCGGCTGCTTCCCCCCGCCGGTGCTGTCTGGGGTCGCCTGACCCTGATTCTGGTCCCGCTCTTGCTGCTCGCCCTGTGGTGGTGGACCAATCAGGCCCTCCCCTCGGCCAACCCCGCCCTGGCATGGCTCAAGCCCACTTGGGCGGCCTGGGGGCTGGTGGTGCTGGTGGGCTTTTATGCCATCTTCGCCCTCAAGCACGGGGTTTGGGATCGCCTCGCCCTGCTGCGCCAAGCCCATCGCGTCAAACGCCAGATCCGCGTCGTCTCCAGGGGCGACATCAGCTACGCCTCCTCACTCAAACAACTCCCCACCTGGTTTCGCGACGCGGCCCATCTGCCCCTGTCAGATTCAGACGAGCCGCGATTTGGCATGCTCGACCGGGTCCGCCGATTCCTGCGGCACTTCGGCTATGCCGGCATCATGGTCGTCATCGATCGCGTCGATGAACCCACCATCGTTAATGGCGACCCGGACCGGATGAAGGCGGTGGTGTGGCCCTTGCTCAACAACAAGTTTCTCCAGCAGGAGGGCGTGGGCGTCAAGATGCTCCTGCCCATGGAGCTGCGCCACGCGGTCTTCAAGGAAAGCTCGGCCTTCTTTCAGGGGGCCCGGCTCGACAAACAGAGCCTGGTGGAGCGTTTGAGCTGGACCGGCTCGACGCTCTACGACCTGTGCGAGCAGCGCTTGCATGCGTGCCGCCAGCGCGAGGCGACGCCCCTGCCCTTGCTGGGGTTGTTCACTGAGGACGTGTCGCGTCAGGACCTGACCGAGGCGCTGGAGCGTCTGCACCAGCCGCGCGACGCGTTCAAGCTGATGTACCGGTGCATCAACGACCACTGCGCCAGCGTGACGCGGGGCCAGGAAGAGTGGCGCATCCCCCGCCTGACGCTGCTGAACGTCCTGAAGGCCGAGAGTGAACGCGTGCAGCAGATGCACCGCGGGATACGGCCGTAGGGCGCTATGAACCCGATGCGCCGGCGAGGGTCACCTTGGGGTCCATGTACCGCCAGGGCCCGCACTCGCAACTCGGGATCGTACAACCCGGTTTCGCAACATCACATCGCCTGGATCAGCGCCTCGGGCAGCGTCCAGGGCGAACCCAGCTCCCGGCCCACCACCTGCCAGTGATCTTCGCCAGCCGCGGCCAGCAATCTCCGCATCGGGTCCCCCGCCGGCTCATCGCTCAGCTTGAAGGTGCTGTGATGCATCGGCAAAAGGAACTTCCCGCCCGCTTGCCGGTGCATCTGCCACACCTGCTCGGGCGTCGCGTGTACCCGCACCCACGGGTCGTAGGCACCAATGCCGAAGACGCACAGCTCGGCACCGTTGATGTCTTTGTAGTTGTCGGTGAAGGCGGTGTCGCCCGCGTACAGCACCCGGCGACGATCGGGCGTCTCCATGAGATAGCTGTTGAAGCCCCGGTGCTTGTCAAACGCGTAGCGGGCCCCCCAGTGGTTGGGACGCAGCGCCCGCAGCTTCAGCCCCAGCAGGTCCAGCTCGTCATCCCAGTGCAACTCATGCACCCCCGCGAACCCGCGCGGGATCAGACGCCGGGTGAGGTGGCTGGTCACCACATGCGTCGTGCGGCTCGTCAAGGCCCGCAGTGTCGGCTTGTCCAGGTGATCAAAGTGGGCGTGCGAAATGAGAATAATGTCGATCGGCGGCAAACTGGCGATGTCGAAGGTCGGCATCATCCGCCCCATGCCCAAAGTCACCCGCCCGAGCTTGAAGCCGATCCGGTCCGACCCCACCGGGTCGGTCAGCACCCAGCGCTCTCCCACACGCAGCAGCACCGTGGCGTGCCCGAGCCACACCCCCCCGACCGGCCCATGAACATCGCGCAGATCGACATGGAAGCGGGGGGTTGATTCCGAGACGCACGTCTGGCGGATCGACTGCGCCAAGGCACGGGGGTAGCGCATCGCGGTGGAACGAGCCACCAAAGCCGCGTCACGAAGCAGGGACATCGCAGGGTTTTCGATGCTCCGCAGGGTGGGGTGCTGCATGGCCATATTCAAGCCACCAGTTTCCAGTTCTCCACCTTCTGTCATTTGAACCTTTCGTTATGACAGAGCGATAACGTCGATGACAGGGTATGTCACCGGCGTGTCACACGCCGCGACCGGGCCAGGAACCGTGCGAGGGGCCAATGTGTCCAACCCGCAAGGGGGGGCCACATTCACACCCGCCCCCAGTTCAGCCCGCACTTTTTTCGGAAGGGAGCTCCGATGGTTTCTGCACGGTCCAGCGTTTCTCGTAAGGGTTTTCACCTTGGCGCCGCCCTCATCGCGGCTTTGGCCGGGCTGGCCCACGCGGGCGACCGCGCCACCAGCCTCACCATCTACAGCTCCGCCGCCCCCGGGAGCATCTCTCCGGAAACCTATCGCCCCACCCCAGGTGGCAACCCCCAGTACTTGTACAACGCCCAGGGCATTCCGGGATTCGCCATCGTGCGCGACACCCGCCCGGTGGCCGTGCCGGAAGCACGCTGCGAAGTCCGCTTCACCGACGTCGCGGCCTTCATCGACCCGACCACCGTCCACTTCACCGGCCTCAGCGAACCCTCCACCAGTGTCCTGGAGCAGAACTTCCAGTTTGACCTCGTCAACCCCGCCCGGCTGGTCGAAAAGTTCGTGGACGAGCGCATCCGGGTGGTCGTGCAGCGGGGCGACAAGACCGAAACCATCGCCGGAACCCTGCTCTCGGCCAGTGGCGGGGGCCTGGTCCTCAAAACCGACGAGGGGATTCAGTACCTCAACGGCTACTCCTCCGTCGAGTTTCCCGCCCTCCCCCAGGGGCTC
>JAKFUN010000233.1 GCA_021732675.1 Phycisphaerales bacterium | reverse complement strand
AGATCGCAGCCACCGCGGTCCCGCTCTCCGCCTGCGTAATCGCGTACGCAATCTGCTCCACACTGAATCGTTTTCGCTTCATCTTCGGCCTCCCGAACAGAGGCCGGCATCATCCCAGAAAACTCTCACTCACGCTGGATCAGCTTTCGGGGTCAAGACCAGTGCTGGCTGCTGCGGCACCCAGCAGCAGCAAGACCGACAGTGTGGCGGCGGAACGATGGCGCGTGAACTGTGTAAACATCGGGTCTCTCCTCGCAAAGAATCAATGGATCAATCAGACGTGACTCGGCGCGGGGTCTTGGCGACCTCAACCGGGCACACACCAGGAACACTCCCGGCACAAGAACCTATTGAGCAGACCGTGCGAGCTGACAGCGCGATTTGCTCACATGTGTTTCAAGAAATCGAGCGATGCCGACGTGCGACGAGCAGGCCGCCAATCGCCACCAGACCCATGGCCGACGGCGCGGGAACCTGCACGACGCGGAAGCCGGTGCCAGCGTTCTCTGTCGCTGCGCCACCGCTGATTTGAGAGACGGACTGCAGAAAGCCCTCACTTGTGCCCGAACTGCCGCCCATGATGCGGCGGCCGTTGAAAAAGACGGTGTCGGTCCGCTCGAAAATGTTCCCGGCCATGCCGTACACACCATAGAAGTTCGCCGCGTAGGAGCCGACGGGCGTAAGGCCTCCGATCACGTTGTTGTAGTTCGCCTGAGTCGTCGTGATGGTGTTGCTCGATGTCGGATATAGCCAGTAATCGTCGGCATCTCCGCCCAGGCTCGCGGGATGGTGATATGCCGCCTTGTACCATTCGTTCTCGTCGGTGATGGCCCATTGCCAATTGGCGTTGCGGGTCGTCGGGATGCTCGGAACGTTAGAAATCGCGTACGCGCCGGTCTCGGTGGTGCTGTTGCTTTGCGGGCCGGTGGGCTGGCCGTTGTGGAGCCAGTTGGTGAAGCGGACGGAATCCTGAAACGAAACGAAGTTCACCGGGTAGTTGGCCCGACCGTTCGCGGCCGCGTAGGTGTACGAGCCATCGGCGCCTGAGCGAATGATTCCGCCTGTCGCGCCAGCCATGTTCGTGTTGTATAGGGTGTTGGGGTCGGTCGCTCCGACGGCATTGAGGAACGCCGTGTACTGCGCGTTGGTCACCTCGGTCGTGCCGATGTTGTAGGTGTACGCGACCGAGCCGAAGCCCGTGCTCGCGTCGGCCGCGTTGCCGGGATTGCCGATGGGCACGGTCGGGATGGTGATCGAGGCCGAAGCGACGGAGGCGGACAGACCAGCGAAGGCCGCGAGGGCCGATGCGGTCACGAAGCGAGTCTTGAACATGTTCTCTCTCCTCATAAGGGACTTAACACAGACACACGCACGGCTCGCGGCATCGACCGCGGGCTGTGGCGTGATGGCGAGCGGGTTCAGCGGCGCCGACGCGCGACGACCGCGCCGCCCAGCACGAGCAGCGCGGCGGCACCGGGTGCGGGCACCACCCGGACGTTGTCGAAGTGGAAGTAGATGGTGCCGTCGCCGGTGCCGCTGGAAATGCCTTGAAGTGCGAGGTCGTATGTTCCCGAGGCGGGCACGGTCAGTGAGAGCGTGTGCCAACCGATCAGCGATGTGTTGTAACGTGACATGACGACATAGGACCGCGAGAATGCCGCGGGGTTCTGCCAGTCACCCAATCTGATTTCAGCCCACCCATCCGCATACCACGCGTCGCAGGTCATCGCGACATCGACGAGGACTTGGTCTCCGGCGTTCAGCCCGACCTGCTGCGAAAGCGAGTAGCCGAACGCCGTCCCGGCCTTCCACTGGCCGTGCGTGGGAGGGAGCAAGAAGCTGCCCTCTGCCCATTGCCCCGTGTCTGACCAAACCCATGCGTTCTCCTCGACATCCCAGCCCGACGGCAGAAACCACCCTTCGACGAGCGGGTTTGGGTACACCTGCTCAAACGACGGGTTGACGATGTCCGCTTCCGCCGCAGAGGCGGCGGCAGAGACGGCGAGCGCGGCGAGCAGGTGAATGATGGGACGAGTCATGGGGAGTCTCCTTGAGCAATGAGAAGGATCAGTTCAGCGACGCCGACGCGCGGCGAGCAGGCCGCCGAAGCCGAGGATCGCGGCGGCGCCCGGTGTCGGCACGACGCGGAAGTTGTCGAAGGTGGCGTCAACCGGAGCGTTGGAGAAGAGACCGGTGTCCAAGTTGAACAGCCCGGTGGTGCCAAAAGCGACCGTGCCGGTCGCGTATGTGTTGTCCACGCCGTTGAGCGAAGCGATAGGCGTGAGCAGATCGCTCAACGAAAACAAGCTGAGCGACAACGATCCGCCCACGCCGCTGAAGGTGAGTCGATAGTCCTGCCCCTGGTCCACGCTGAGCGCTCCGCTGAATGCGACGCCCGCGGGTGCCTCGTTGTCGATGCGATCGATGACGAGCTGGCTGGGCGTGCTGCCGCCGATGTTGAGATGGGCGTAGTACCCGTCGGTCGTTCCCAGGCCACTCTCGCGGACCCTCGCGAACAGACCGATGCCGGTGAGGTTCGCGGTGTTCCAGTCGATGATATCGATGCTCATGCTGAAGTCCGTGACGCTCACGCCAGAGGGTGAGATGGCAAGGCGTTGAACGCCGAGCTGCGCCGGAGCTGGCGACGCGGGGCCTTGGATGCGGTAGCCGCCGTTGCTGTACGTAAACGAACCGCCGGCGCCGAACGGCGACAACGGTTGGGACCGCACGTACCCCGAGTCGTTGTTGGAGCTGAATTCGTCAAAGAAGTTCTGCGCGTGGGCGGTGGCACCGAACACGGCAAGCACCATGGCCGCGGCGATCGAGGAGCGAGCGGAAGTTTGGACGTTGAGCAGAGTGGGCATGTGATCTCTCCTGAACACAACATTGCGAGTTACGCGTGAGTCGGTCGATTGAACAGTTTCCCCGATCGCGTCACGCGCCGGGAGCACTCCCGGCACACGAAGCTAGTGGCTCGCCGCACAGGTCTTGCAGCGGCGACGCAAACTTTCTTCGGCACGGTGTTGGATGGCGACGATCCAGACACACGCCGAACCGAAGCGGTCTGTCTGGGGCGTTGGGATTGCCCAAGACGCCGTCGCCTTCGCCCGTTCGGGGCTGGCATCCTCTGGAATGATCGCTGTGGTCGCCAGCGCAGGGCGTTTGTCCGCTGACATGGAGACCGTGTCCGCTGACTTCATCGCTGTGGTCGCTGACATCACGACCATGCACGCTGACTTTGCAGCAAGGTCAGCGAGCGGCAGAGCAAAGATCGCTGACAGAAGAGCCGTGCCGGGGATATCCGGACTCACGTTGGGCCGTCCTTGGGCCGAAAGAACCAACGACGGGCGCAGAGTCCGCAACGCGGTGTGCGGGATGCGACGTCTTGCCAAGTGCGCTCAGGGCCGCGCGGGCACGCGCCCCGGCCCGGGCTTCAGGCCCGGGTACTGCGCCCGCAACGCCTCGGCCTTCGCCAGACTCGCCTCGTCGCCCAGCGCGAGATACGCGCGCAGCAGCTCCGCGGCGAAGGGGCGGATGAGCGTGTTGTCTGGATCCGTTCCGAGCGCTTCCCGCGCCTTTGGGAGGAGTACTTCGCACTCGGCGGCGACCAGGGCGTAGCGTCCAAGATCGTTGGCGGTGCCGTAGCCGTCGGGGGAGACTTCCATGATACTGGCGACCCGAGTCGCGAGTTCCTCGATGCTCATGCCCGCTCGCATGGCGACAAAGATCTCGTTCGCCCGCTCTGGCTCTCCCCTCGCTCGCAGCAGCGCGGCACGGACCGACGCGGACTGACTGCGGACCGCGAGCCGTCGTTCTCCCGGGACGTTGTCGGCCGCGTCCAGCACCCGTTCGGCCTCGTCCAACTTCCCGCGAAAGACCAGCACGAGAGCGAGCATGTGCCGTTCATGGGTCGGATACGGGTGGTTCACCCCACGGAGTCGATCGCTGATCTCAATCGATCGACGACAGGCGGCCTCGGCCTCATCGAGCCGACCGCCATAGGCCAGGCACAGTCCAAGTGTCGTCAGGCATGGCGACAGCGCTTTCTCGTTGTGTGTTGATTCGAGAAGCTCAACGGCGCGAGCGATGGGACCCATGGCCTCCTTCGTATGGCCAGCAAGATTGAGGTACCGGGCCACGTCATTCAGCGCCAAGGCGAGCAGTTCTGGATCCTGCGGCGAGAGTCGATCTGCGGCCGCCGCCGCCTCGCGAGCCGCGGCAAGACCTTCTCGCATCATGCCGCGAGCTCCGTAGCTGTGAACCAAGATGCTGAGCATCTTCACGTGTCGCGGCGTATCGCGGAGACCGCGAGCCTCAACAATCGCCAGCCCGCGTCGGGCAAGGGTCTCCTGCTCGGTGTTCTGCCCCGTCTGCCGGAGGCCGATGCCCACGATTCCGAGCGCATCCAGCGCTTCAAAAGATTCCGCGCCGTGGATCTGCTCGGTCAACTGGAGGCACTTGCGTGCCTGCTCGAGCCCGTCTTGGTATCGCCCGATCCCGTAGTATGCGCTCGCGATCGAACTCCTGGCGTTGGCCTCGATCTGGCGATCAAGCGCCCTGCCTCCAATGTCGACGCCGCGATCGGCCCCGGCCGCAGCCTTGTCGAGCATCTCACTGACTGTGACATCCTTCCGCCCCTGATTTAGTTCGGGGTTCGCGCCTGCCAGAACATCGCCTATGAACAGCATCGCGGCCTGCGCCCGCTCGGCGCTCTTCTGGGCCTTGGACTTTTCATCGTTCGCCCGGGCCTCGTTCTCCTTGGCAACACGCTCGTTCTCCACGGCGACGGCCCGCTGCGCCGCCTCGCGCCGCAGCCCGACGCTCGTCCCCACCGCCGTCGCGATGAGCCCCGCCGCCGCGACCCCCGCCAACGCGACCGCAACGCGGTTCCGCCGCACGAACTTCCGCGCCCGGTACCATCCGCTCGGCGGGCTGGCCTTCACGGCATCACCGTCCAGATACCGCCGCAAATCCTCGGCGAACTCCACCGGCGATTGGTACCTCCGGTTGCGGTCTTTCTCCACCGCCTTCATCACCATCCAGTCCACCTCGCCGCGAAGCGAGCCGCCGAGCTTGTCGGGCTGGAGCCTGCGTGCCGCGGCGACGCTCGTCCGCTTGCCCGCGTCCATCGTCATCACGCGCGTGCTGGGCTTGGGTGGGTCCTGCTCGCGCACCACCTGCTGCATCCGCTCCAGGCCTTCCTTCAGCAGTAGCTCGGTGTCGAACGGCAGCGAACCGCTGAGCAGCTCGTACATCAGCACGCCCAGCGCATAGACATCCGAGCGCGTGTCCACGTCCACGCCGGATTGCAAGATCTGCTCCGGACTCATGTACGCGGGCGTGCCGATTAACTGGCGGAACGCGGTGTACACCGTCTTGTCCGTGAGCGTGCTCGCCCCCGCGATGGCCTTGGCGATGCCGAAGTCGATGACCTTGGGCACGGGTTGGCCATCAAGGATCGTCACCAGCACGTTGCCGGGCTTGATGTCGCGGTGGATGATCCCCTTTTGGTGGGCATGCTGGATCGCCTGGCACACGGGGATCATCAGCTCGATACGTTCGCGCGGCGAAAGCCGGTTCTCCTCGCAATACGCCGTGATCGGCACGCCCCGGACCAACTCCATCACGAAGTACGGCCGGCCCGCCGGAGTCGTGCCCGCGTCGAGCACTTTGGCGATGTTGGGATGGTCCATGAGCGCCAGCGCTTGTCGCTCGGCCTCGAAGCGAGCGACCACCGCCCGCGAGTCCATCCCCGGCTTGATGATCTTGATCGCCACGCGACGCCGGATCGGTTCGCTCTGCTCGGCGGCAAAGACTTCGCCGAAGCCGCCCTCGCCCAGGCGCTCCAGCAGCTTGTACACACCGATCGTCGGGCCGGGTGCAGCATCTGGCGCGTTGACATGTGTGGGCGCGTGGGGGTCGATGGTGACAAAGAGCTGGGCCAACCGATCCGCCAGGGCGTCTTGGGCCGATGGAAGCACGGCCTCGAGCAGCAGTGCGAGCATGGCGCTGTCTTCGCCGCAGAGGGCGCGGGCCGCCGACTCCCGCCGATGTTCGGGCAGCTCCAGCAGCGAACTGGCAAACTGCGACAGTCGGTCGGTGTTGGGGTGAGACATGAATCTCGCACTCCGGGGTCGGCGTTCACGCTATCGAAACCTGCGGCTAAGGGCCAACGTGGCGAACCGTTCAATTGTAGTGCATGGACGGGTGTATCTGACATCTGCAGATCGGCCGAAAGGCCTGTATAATGTTTGCGAATGTTCGAGACGCGAGCCACATTGCTCATGAGACTGAACCCTGGCAGCGACTCGCGCGAGTTGGCGTGGGAGGAGTTCTGCACGCTCTACGAGCCGATCATCGCTGGCTTTGCGCGTCGGGTGGGCATTCCTCTGGACCAGATTCCTGACCTGGTTCAGCAGGTACTTACCGGGTTCTTCGCGGTTCAGCCCAGATTTGTCTACGACCCATCGGCCGGGCGATTCCGCGGGTATCTGAAAACTTGCGTGATCAACGAGGCCCGGCGCATCCGGGATCGAGACGCTGCTTCACGCCAGCGGGAAAGGCAGCGTCCTCGCTTGGACGAGGAGAGCGATGACCGATGGGACGGCGAATGGGAACGACAGCAGCTCACGCTCGCGGTACAGCGAGTGCGCGAGCACTACAAAGACAACACAACCTTTGCGGCGTTCTACGCAGTGGTGGTGCTCGGCCGAGCGCCGGGCGAGGTGGCTTTAGACCTTGGTATCTCGCGCGACGCGGTGTATCAGGCTCGGACACGGCTGCTCGCGCGGCTGCGTCTTGAGCTGGCTCATGTCGCCTCTCAGATGGGCGAATGAAGGTGGCCAGGCCGGATGGTCATCCCGCTAGGGCTGCGACGTGTTGGTCGCTGGGGGTTGAAAACAGACTCCTGCCGCGCAGCAGGAGCACCCCCAGCCACATGAGCCACAGTGACCAAAGGCTGTAACCTAGCGCGTTGAGGGTCGCGGCGGCAGACCAGCCGAGCGGTTCAAGCAGGCCGGCCGCGATTCCCGCTGCGCCGAGGGTGCCGATCGCGCCGCTGATCGGACGGGCACTGCGCATCGCCCACACGAGGATCAATGTCCATGTGGTGGTGAAGATGTATCCCAGGTGTTCGCCGATTCCCATGCCCACGAGTGCATTGAGCGTGTCAAACGTGGTGGTGACCGAGGCTTGCGCGGGCGCAGAGGTGTCTGAGGCAAAACGCGCAGCCAGCACGGGCACGGCAAAGACCCAGCGAGAAAGGCCAATGGTCTGCACGAGGCCAGCGAACGCCCCAAAAAGCGCCAGACTCAGAGCCACTGTGCTCCTGTTTCGTTGTAGCGACGCCAGCGCCACGCTCAGGGGAATGAAAAGCAGAGCCGAGGCAAACATGCCGTACCAGAGCGGAAGCAACACACCCTGGCTGGCGGCGAAGCGCGTGAGCACTTCAGCGGCGGGCTTGCGGAGAATGTCGGGATAGTCGAACTTCACTTGCAGCGCTGTGAAAAAGACCAGGAAGCCTGCGGGGACCGCGATGAGCAGAGCCCCCGCGACAAGGCGGTTGGCTCGGCACAGCGGTTGACCAGTGTTAGCGTTTGGGATCAAAGTGACCTCGAGAAGTAGGGGTGACGTCGGACACAAGCCGCGCGAGACGGCGGCGGGCTCCGGTGAGTGTGGCCAGTGCGCTGAGGGCCGCGAAGAGCGGGCGTTGAACGATCATGGGTAGGCGGGCGAAGTAAAGATCCGAGAGCTCGCGAAGAATGGCGAGCGTGAGGGGGCTATTGGGCATGCCCGATGGACCGGCAAGGCCAGCCGCGCCGAGGGCGTAGACGCTTCGCAAGAACTGTTCAAACACCGCGCCGGGGGTCACGATGCTTCGAAAGCGAACAGGATGGTTGGAGGCGTTCCAGAAGCGATGGGGGGTGCCGATGGGTACGTCGGCGTGTTCGCTGCGTTTGAGTTGCAGCGAGGTGGCATGACGTCCCAACTGCATAGAGAGTTCGCCCTCAATGCACTCGAAGCGTTCCGCGGTTCGCGTGTGGAGATGTAGAGGTGTGCCGTGAGAGCCAGGAGGCAGTTCGCATTCAAAGACAAGTTGATCGAGGGGGCCCCTGGGGATCTGAATGAACCAAAGCCGATC